>JAUVLL010000231.1 GCA_030600745.1 Spirochaetaceae bacterium
TGCGGAATCCCGGAATGGTCAGAGGGTATGAGGAGCTTCTGTCCCTAAGATCAAATCATCCCCTCAGGGCTGTATTAAATGTATCTGTTTCCGGTAATGGCATCGATGAGTTTATTACCCTGGTAAAAAAGTTTGAAGATATTGCGGATATTATTGAACTGAACCTTTCCTGTCCCCATGCATCCGGGGGATACGGAATGGCAATAGGTACCGATCCTGAAATTGTGTATTCCTATATGAAGCGAATCAGAGAGGTAACAAGTGCCCTGATATTTCCAAAACTGACTCCGAATGTTCCGGTAATTTCAGAAATTGCTCTCGCTGCCATCGAGGGAGGTGCAGATGGCATTACTGCAATTAATACTGTAGGTCCCGAATTGTACATTGAACCCTTTTCAGGGAATCCAATTCTAAAAAACAGCAGCGGCAATAGGGGAGGGATGTCAGGGAGATGGGTAAAAGAAACAGCCCTGAAAAAGATTTCAGAAATAAGGACCGCTGTGGGATCTGATCTTCCAATTATTGGAATGGGAGGAATAGAAACCGGAGAAGATGTAAGGAATATGAGAGATGCGGGAGCCGATGTTGTTGGTATAGGTTCTGTTTTTGCTTCTGTTCACCCTGATAACTGGAAATCATTTTTTACCTTATTAAAAACAGATGCAGAAAATGGAGTCAATAAGGCTTCTGTCTATATGAACAGGGAACGAAAGATGGAGTATGTTCCCCATAAAATTGTAAAAATAAGAGATTTTCCGGGAGATGTCCGGGTGCTGGAGCTTGACGGGAAAATTGAGTTTGATTCCAGTCAGTTTGCTTTTCTCTGGCTTCCTGGCATAGGTGAAAAACCTTTTTCAATAATTAAAGGAAATCCTCTTTCTTTTGTTATCCGTAAAAAAGGAAAGTTTACTTCGGTAGTTATGAAGCTTAAAGAAAACGATACTATTTTTGTAAGGGGAGTCTACGGAAGCGACTCTCCGGAAACTATTAAAGACACTGTTTATATTGCTGCAGGAGGAACAGGTCTTGCAGTTGCTCTGGGACTGGCAGAAAAACTTTATCACCAGGGAAAGAAGGTTCATACATATTACGGAATGAGCAGACCTGAACAGATAATAATGGAGAATGATTTTTTAAAGTTTGGGTCGTTTACTGCAGTGGCAGATAAAGGTATACCCGGAAGGGCTATTGATATACTGAAAGAAAAGCTGCTCAGTAATAATGAAGAGAGTGCTCTTTATACCATAGGGCCCTTACCATTTATGAGAAAAGCAGCTGATGAATTTATTAGCTGCAGTCGAAATGGATCAAAGGAAGACATTTTTCTTTCAATCGAAACACCAACGAGATGCGGAGTCGGGCTTTGCGGAGAGTGTGAATGCGGCGGTCATCTTACCTGTAGAGAAGGGACCTTTTTTTCTCTCTCCTGGCTGAACAAGAAAAATATAAATCCTGAGGCTGGTCGTCAACTCTATGAAGATTGACCCACATGTACATCTTAGGGACGGAGCTTCCCAGAGGCATAAAGAAACACTTCGTCATGGTTTTTTAATGGCCTGGAAGGCAGGGCTCTCTGCTGTGTTTGAAATGCCCAATACCATTCCTGCTCTTACCTCAGAACCGGTAATTAATAAAAGAATTAAAGCCGGAGAGAAAGCTCTTAAAGAATTACAGCTTCCACTTTTCCATGGGATACTCCCGGGAATTACTGCAAGCGAAAAACAGATAAGGGAAGTAGTTGATATCTGGAAAAGACTGTTCCCTAAAATCCCTGGATTGAAGATGTTTGCCGGTCAGTCTACCGGTAACATGGGAATTACTGAATATGAAGAACAGCAGCAAGTCTATCGTAATCTTACCAGACAGGACTACAATGGTGTGCTTATGGTACACTGTGAAAAGGAAAGCCTTCTAAGGCCTGAACTATTTGATCCCCAAAATCCGGAAACTCATCTTGCGGCAAGACCACCGGAAGCTGAAATAGAATCGCTGCGGGACCAGATAGAGCTGGCAGAGAAAGAAGGATTTGGAGGAACACTTCACATCTGTCACATATCGGTTCCCGAAAGTCTGGAAATTCTGGAGGAAAAGAGGAAAACCGTTCCATTCTTCATTACCTGCGGGATAACACCTCATCATGCTCTTCTGTCGGTAGATGAGATGAAGAAACCTGACGGGCTCATGCTCAAAGTAAATCCGCCCCTAAGATCTGAAGTAATGCAGAAACAAATGTTTGCTGCACTCCTTAACGGGAGAATAGACTGGATAGAAACTGATCATGCTCCTCATACTGTTAAAGAAAAAATGGAGGATTATGCTTCCGGGATTCCGGGTCTGCAGTTCTACAGCAGGTTTATAGAAATTTTATACAAAAACGGTTTATCCGGAGAAATGGTGGAAGCTCTTACATTCGGGAATATAATCAGAACCTTTTCTATTCCGGTAGCAACTTTCTCGGAAAATCCCGGCAGTCAGACTATTCGATCAGATGAATATGGATTTGACCCCTTCATCTCAATATGGGGGGGGCATAGGGGGAAAAATTAATTAAAGTAATACCCCTATCTATTTTTAGCATAACTGCTTTTATTGACAGTAATTAGAACTTTAATCATAGTTACGAAAGCTTTGTTTTTTAGAGAGGTTAATTATATGGATACAGTTTGTTTTTTAATTCTTGATGATGGAACAATTTTTAAAGGTATTGGTTTTGGAGCTTCTCCCCCGACTGTAGAAGAACTTTATATGGCAAGAGAGATAGTCTTTCTGGAAAGAGCTTGCGGTGAAGTTGTTTTTAACACCGGAATGAGCGGGTATCCGGAAATTGTAACCGATCCATCCTATCTGGGACAGCTGGTAGTTATGACCTATCCGCATATAGGGAATTACGGTGTTCATGAGGAATGGGCGGAATCTGGAACAGGCAGTAAAAATAATAAAATTACTACCGGTACAGGGGGGCTGATTGTACGTTCCCTCTATTCAGGGAAGGTACCAAAGGGAAGAGTATCTCTGGATGCTTTTCTTAAAGAGCACAACACTACCGGAATATCTGAAATTGATACAAGAGCACTAACCCTTAAACTAAGGGATGAGGGAAGTGCTATAGGTGTCATTATCCGATCCGAAATTGAGGGCGGTTTATCGGAAGATGATAAGCGGAAAGCAGTCTCATTTCTAAAAAATTCCCCCTCTATGGAGGGTAGAAATCTTGTTAGTAAAACAGGAATAAAAGAAAGAGAGGAAATAAATGAAACAGGCTTTCCCCATTTTGTTGTTATTGACTGCGGTATAAAAACAAATATTATTCGTAATCTGGTTTCCAGAGGATGCAGGGTAACAGTTGTTCCATCTTTAACAACATCAGAAGAAATACTGGAGATAAATAGTGATAATGTCTTAATCTCAAACGGGCCCGGAGATCCTGCTGCACTGACAGATATTATTTTACAAATTAAAAACCTGGTGGGGAAAGTCCCTTTGACAGGAATATGTCTTGGCCATCAGCTGATAAGCCTTGCTCTTGGAGCTGAAACTGAAAAAATGAAGTTCGGCCACCATGGAATCAATCATCCTGTTCGGGATAAAGAAACCGGCAGAGTATTTATCACTTCCCAAAACCATGGGTTTACCGTTAAAGAGGATTCTCTCAGGGAAGGAATGGAATTATGGATGATAAATTCAAACGATAACTCAATTGAAGGAATTAAGCATAAAAATCTTTCCATCCTTACGACTCAGTTTCATCCGGAAGCTGCACCAGGTCCACATGATTCTCTCTGGATCTTTGATGAGTTTATCGGGATGACAAAATCCGTATCGTTAAAGGAGGTAAGATAATGCCCAGGAGGAAAGATATTAATAAAATACTAATTTTGGGATCAGGACCAATTGTAATAGGACAAGCCTGTGAATTTGATTACTCAGGGACACAGGCAGTAAAGGCACTAAAAAACGAAGGGTACACAGTAATACTGGTAAATCCAAACCCGGCAACAGTTATGACCACCCCTGGGATAGCTGATAAAATATATATGGAACCTCTGGAAGTAAGTTATGTTGAGGAAATTATCAGGAAAGAGAAACCTGACGCAATTCTCCCTACCATGGGAGGTCAGACGGGTTTAAATCTTACTTTAGATCTTTATGATGCCGGAGTACTTCAGAAATATGGTGTTGAGATTATTGGAGCATCTATAAAATCAATAAAAGTTGCTGAGGACAGAGGAAGTTTTAAAGAGATAGTAAAACAGATTGGAGAATACAGCCCGGAATCAATACTTATAAAAACTGTTTCTGATGCCAATGCTTTTATAGAAAAAACCGGGCTTCCTGTCATTATACGTCCAAGCTTTACTCTTGGAGGTAAAGGGGGGAGTATTGCAGGAACCCCGGATGAAGTTGAGTCTCTTATTGAAAAAGCACTCTTTGATTCTCCTGTTCACGAAGTACTGATTGAGGAATCTCTCATTGGATGGAAAGAGTTTGAAATGGAGGTAATGCGTGATAGTGCTGATAATGCCGTTGTCATCTGCTCAATCGAAAATGTAGACCCCATGGGAGTTCATACAGGAGACTCTATCACCGTAGCACCCACACAAACTCTTTCGGATATAGAGTATCAGAAGATGAGAGATGCATCTTTAAAAGTTCTTCGTGCAGTGGGGATTGACTGCGGGGGATCAAATGTCCAGTTTGCTGTAGATCCGGTTACCGGCAAAATGGTAATTATTGAGATGAATCCGAGAGTATCCCGTTCATCTGCTCTGGCAAGTAAAGCTACAGGCTTTCCCATAGCCCTTTGTTCAGCCCGCCTTTCTGTGGGATACACACTGGATGAAATAACAAATGACATTACAGGAAAAACAGTATCAAGTTTCGAGCCGGCCCTCGACTATGTTGCAGTAAAAGTACCAAGATTTGAAACAGAAAAATTCCCGGCCGGATATGATGAACTCAATACACAGATGAAGTCTGTAGGAGAATCTCTTTCAATCGGCCGAACTTTCAACGAGGCTTTGAACAAGGCAATCCGTTCATGTGAAATAGGATTTGAGGGGCTTCAGGAACTTAAAGGTAATAATGAGCAGCTTGACAGGATGCTTTCCACCAGACACCCATTAAGGATTTTTGCAATTTATACCATCTTAAAAAGAGAAGGTAAAAAAGCAATAGAAGAACTTTATCGAAGAACGAGATATGACTACTGGTTTTTATACAATTTTCTCAGGCAGGTAAAACTCGAAAAGGAGATTGAAGGGATACAAAAACAGAATTCTGCCTGGAATTCTCCTGCAGAAATAAATCTGCTGATGGAAGCAAAACGATCCGGCTTATCCGATCTATATATAGCCAATCTTTCAGGAACAGATGAAAAAACAATTGCAGATACACGTCTCCAGGATAATATAAGCGCTTCCTATCATTTTGTGGATACCTGCGCTGGTGAGTTTGAAGCTCGAACTCCCTACTTTTATTCTACATATGGTGAAATAGATGAAGGTGGAAGTATAGGGGAAAATTCAGTTATAATTGCCGCCAGCGGACCGAACAGAATTGGGCAGGGCCTGGAATTTGATACCTGCTGCACTCTTGCTTCTTTAAGTTACAGGAAGGAAGGTGTAAAAACCATTATGGTTAATTCCAATCCTGAAACTGTTTCTACTGACTTTAATGTCTCTGACAGATTATATCTGGAACCTCTTACTGT
>JAUVLL010000094.1 GCA_030600745.1 Spirochaetaceae bacterium
AGGGGTGTAAGTAGAGTTGGATCTGAAAACTGAATAATGCTGTAAAGATCTTCCAGTTTATTTTCCAGAGGTGTTCCTGTAATTACCAGTGAATGGTTATGGGGTATCGACTGTATTGCCTGATGTGTTTTGGTTTCAAAATTCTTTATCCTTTGGGCCTCATCCAGAATTACAAAATCGGGTTGCCATTTGGAAACTGTAAGTTTATCCCTTAGAAGAGCCTCATAGTTTGTTATTTTAAAGAAAGCTTTACTTTCGGAATAGAGCTTCTGACGTTTTTGGCGACTTCCCGAAATAATAAGGGCAGAAGCATCTGTATACTTTTCTATCTCCTTTTTCCATTGGCTTTTTACTGATGAAGGACATACTACCAGAATTTTCTCAAATCCGAAAATACGGTTTTTAAGTAATGCAATACTTATGGCCTGGAGTGTTTTTCCCAAACCCATTTCGTCTGCAATAATAGCAGCCCTTTTATATACAGCAAAGCGGACTCCCTCCTCCTGATAGGGGTAGAGTTCAGTTCTTAAAAAGGAAAAGTCTATATTGTCCTTTTTTTCCAGCTTCAGAATCTCTTTTTGATACAGTATTTCATTAATACGCTCCAGAAGATAACTATCGAATTGAAGTATATCAGTTGTATTATCTGTCCGGGAGTAAAATCTATATAATGCGGTAATGCTCTCCCGGGTGTATACACCTTTTTCGTTGAACAGTTTTTGTATCTCATTGTCAATTACAGGATCCTTAATTTCCTCATAGTAGCAAACAGGTCTGTGAAGTCTGGAGTTCCATGTAAAGTGAATAAATGGGAAAGTTTCCTTTTCTGCCTGATCTTTAAAACTCTTATCTTCCGATAATTTATTATATGTAAAAATAAGATGTTTGCATGTATCAAGGTGATTTGTAGCAAAGTCAGGACAGGTACAGTGGCCTCTTTGTTTAGCAGGATTATAGATTGTAACAGTATAGGTCCTGCCTTTTAATGTTTGTACTGTATGACATCCCTTATATGTTTCACCGGGAATCAGAATGAATCCCTCTGTTTTCGCTCTGCTTTTCCGGCTTTCCAGTGCTGTTGTTTTAATCTCTTCAGGGGTTAGATACTTGCTAAGTTCCTCTCCATTAGATTTTATTTTTTCTTCCCGTTTTTGACGTTCGGAAATATCGAGACAAGCTGCCACTATATGTTTACAACCTTTGTGAGGGTAAGGGCAGGTACATGATTCTTTTACTGAGTTATCCTTTATATGGATGGAAACATCGTAGTTCCCGTAACTTCCGTCGAATGTATAGGAATATTGTTTGTTTGTGTTATCTTTTTCTGTCAGAGTGTAGTTACCCAGAGCAAAAATATTTTCTCCCCGGGTAAAGATAGTATTGGTTCTGGCTATATCATTTTTAATTCTGCTGCGTGTAAGATTCATAAATTCTCCAATTACAGGTAAGCTTAATTATTAACTCCTAAGGTTCTCTTCCATATACATCTGCAGTTCTATCATTCTTTCCATAAGATTTTCCCGGGATGCTTCGGGAAAGTTCGATAATACAAGCTCTTTTGTAAACAGTTTTGCTATATACTTCAGCTTTCTGGACTTTGCTTTGGATGCATAGATAAAATCTGCATGCCCGTTATTTATTATTATCAGCGATGTTGCAGTATCGAAACGGCTCCTCCAGAGTTCTCCTGCTGCTTTCTGGAAAGTATAACCTGGTAACCCCTTTTTGGAACTTCCGTCAGAATTGCCTGAAAATTTATCTTTGTTAATAAGTTCTTTAGTTACTGTAATAATACATTCTGCAAGGCATTCTCTTTCATCCTGAGTAACAATGGCTCCAACTGAAATTATTCCGGGTTCAAGAGGAGCACTGAATTGAACAAACTCCTTATCCGGGTTGTCTATTACGCCCTCACCTTCATCCACATACCATTTTACAAAATATCCACTGTCAAGCTGCCGCTTGCTTTTATCTCTGGCAATAATTTTTAATTTCTTCTTATCACCTACACCAATAATCAATGAGGATGGAGATATAATTGCTGAATATAGAGGGCCGGCAATTTCAAAAAATTCTTTTTGCTCAGATCCCGATTTTTCTTCGATCTCTTTTGATATATAGACAGGATCTGCAGATAGATTTCTTTCGTCAATAGAAGTCATCTTTTTAACAATTTCAACTTTTCTTCCGGGTTTTATCTGTAACCAGCTGTACTCTTCCTGGGGAAGATGATGAAAAGCATCCTGGAGGGCTCTTGTAATTCTTTTTAGAATATTTTTGCTTGCCTTGTCATCTTCCGCCTTTTTTTGTTCGTCAATAATACTGACATGAAAATCTTTCAAAGGGTCGAGAGAAACTATAAAGCTTTCATAGGCATTATCGTAGATAAATCCGTCCCGTGTTCCTGGTGTAAGCTGAATAAAGGATGCATCAATTATCCCTTCCAGGTACGGAGAGTTCCAGGGATAACAATTGAAGTGTTCTATTTTACTTATTGACGGAATTACACGTGTGCCTAGTTTATATAACCCAATCTGATTTTCCGGTAAAGGTTCGTTCAGATACAATTCACAATATATTTCACCAAGAGGACTTCTAATTGCGGGAATATCATGGAGCAAGCGTCCTTTAAACTTTCTTGGTTCTACAAGGAATTCTTTTCTGCTTGTTCTATCAAGTATTTTTATCTTTACTCCGGTTCTGCTTATTCTGTCACGAAGCTCACTTGCCAGGTAGTTCTGAATTTTTTCACCAGACAGCTGCCTGACACCCGAAAGTATGGATTTTATAACCAATTCTGTTCCAGTTGGGGAGAAAAGAGAATGTACATCCCTTATTTGATAGCCGGGATTATTTTTTATTAATTTAATCCGCTTTGCTTCACCCGATTTTCCTGTTGATGTAATGTTGAGCTCTTCACCGACAGTCCAGAAGCTAAGCAGACCAATTCCAAATTCACCCTGTATTCCTGTTGTTCCTTGTTTTTTAAGTTTCCTTTTTATTGAATCTCCAATATGGGTGGCTACATATATAAAATCATCTATCCCCTCTCCATCATCAATAATCTTAAGGTAGGTTTCTCCTTTTAGCTTCCCCCTGATGATGGTAATGTTTTTCGCCTTTGCATCAATACTGTTTTCCACAAATTCTGCAATAGCCTTTAAAGGGTTATTTTGGGAAAGCGCAATAATAGTGATAGCATTCCAGTTATTACCAATTTTAAGTTTGCCTGAGTCTAAAGTTAATTTTTGTTGTTTCTTCTTTCCCATCTATAAGGATTTTATATGGATATTGACATATTGGGAAGTACATATTCTTTGAGGGTGTGTTTTCCTGTTTATTCCTTTAATATTTTTTGATTTAGGAATAGTATTACTTGTATGATAACCATAATAACAGGCAGCAGAGGTGTAGGAAAGACTACTTTTTTACTAAAGTTGATAGAAGAACTAAAAAACAAAGGAACCCACCCCTCCGGTATACTGACTCCTCCAGTCTATGATAAAGATGGTAATAAGGTTGGTTTTTATGCTTTAGATGTCGCTACCGGTGAGCACTGGGAATTGGGTAGAAGTGATAAGCTTCTGAGTGGCCCTTCTTACGGACCTTTTTCTTTCAGTGAAAGAGGTTTTGATAAGGCAAATGAAATTCTTAAAAAAATACTGACTGAAGACCCGGTAGATCTATTTCTTGATGAAATTGGTCCTCTCGAACTGGAAAAGGGTTATGGTTTTTCTCCTGTACTTTCTTTAATAAGCAGTTTTAGCATAGATCATAATTTATATCTCATTATTCGACCGGAGTTGATTGATGAGTTTGTCAGGAGGTATCTTGTAGATAATGAGTATAGAATTGTTGAGATAACCCGGGAGAATAGAGATTCAATTCGATTTTTAAATTAAAAGTATAGACATAAGGCGACAGTATTAGAAATTTAAAAAATGCTCTTTGAATACAGTATAGATAAAAATAACTGGCTGAAAATAAATAGAGGTATTTCTTTCGAGACAGTAATTACCTATGTCATGGAAAACAAGATAATTGACATTATAAATAATCCAAGTAGAGAGAATCAGTATATGTATGTCTTCAAATATGAAGATTTAATTCATGTCTGTCCATTTGTAATCAGTAAAGAGGGTATTTTTTTAAAGTCTATTTTTCCGAATAGAAAAATTGCAAAACTTTACGAAGAGGAGGATACATGAGTATATACATCCCGGCAGATAATGAAGAAAAAGAATTGATGGATGAGATTGATCGGGGAGAATGGATCCCAGTCTCAGCTGAAAAAAGAAGAGAACTTTTAGAGCTTTCAAGAAATGCTGCTATTGAATCACAAAAAAAAGTGAGCCGAATGAATATACGGCTCACTGAAAATGATATGCTAAAATTAAAAGTCAAGGCAATGGAAAGAGGGATGCCTTATCAAACCCTTGTTACTGAACTAATTCATGAATATGTTGCAAAATAATTTTTAACAGTAGGGGCAAAAGATCTTTTGCCCCTACTGTTTTGCATACTCGATAGCAATCTGTGCAGCCAGTCGTACGTTATTATAAACCAGCTCCTTATTGGCAAAGAGACTCTTATCCCCTGTTTTATTATGAAGTCTAGCCAATACATAAGGAGTAATACCCTTGCCTTTTACACCCTCTTTTTCAGCAGACTCTACTGCTTCATCTATTACAGCAGAAATATATTCTCTATCCATTTCAAACTCTTTCGGAATTGGATTGGCAATTACCATTCCACCCTTAAGTCCAAGATCCCATTTTACTTTTAAAGCTCGTGCGATTTCTGCAGGACTGTCTACTCTGTAATCTACTTTATATCCACTTTCTCTTGTGTAAAAAGCAGGAAAGTTTTCTGTTCCATAACCAATAACCGGTACCCCGTGAGTTTCGAGATATTCCAGGGTAAGGCCGATATCCAGTATAGATTTAGCTCCTGCACATACAACCCCCACATTTGTTCCTGCCAGCTCCTGAAGATCTGCAGAAACATCCATTGTTGTTTGTCCGTTTCTATGAACACCACCAATACCGCCGGTAGCAAAAATCCTTATACCTGCCAGATCTGCGCAGAGCATTGTAGTTGCTACAGTAGTTGCTCCGTCTATACCTTTACTAAGAATCATGGCCATATCACGCCTGCTTGCTTTTGTAATTCCGGAATCCTTTCCCATATGATCAAGGTCGCTTTCTGTCAGACCAATTTTTATTCTGCCGTTTATAATTGCAATAGTGGCAGGGATACCACCGGCTTCACGGATAATAGCTTCGGAGCGTTTTGCACTTACAATATTTTCCGGGTAAGGCATCCCGTGAGATATGATTGTAGACTCCAGTGCTACAATTGGCTTTTTATTATCCAGTGCATCTTTTAGTTCTTCCTTTATATCAAGGTAATCATTGATCATTAGAATAGATCTCCCGTAATTTGTTGAATATATTCAAAATTCATTTTTGGGTTTACTGTCTCTTCTCCTGCCAGCGCTGCCAGGGAAACACCCGAGGCAAAACGAACAATTTTTTCAAGATTATAGCTATTAAGAGTTCCATATACCAGTCCTGCCATAAAGGCATCTCCAGCTCCGGTAGTATTTTTTATTTCTGTTTTATCAGGTTTGTAGTTTCCTGAATTTTGGGAATCTCTGTAAAAAACACCTTCCTTGCCAAGGGTAATAAAAATTCTTTTTACTCCCTGATCCAGAAACCATGCGGATATTTTTTCCAGACCGGATACACCTTCTATTTTACTATCCGATAGGAATTCAGCTTCAAGTTTGTTCATCTTAAGGGTGTGTACCTTACCCATAAGAGGTTTTACAGCCTTGGCTTTTCCTATTGATACCGGATCAACAAAGA
Organism: Spirochaetaceae bacterium; assembly: GCA_030600745.1. Lineage (GTDB taxonomy): Bacteria > Spirochaetota > Spirochaetia > B11-G9 > B11-G9 > JAJRQE01. The sequence goes on from JAUVLL010000094.1 coordinate 5,871, forward strand.
TTGGTTTATTATTATATTTACTTAGAATGTAATCCATTACTTCTGCAGCAAGGCAGGTATCAAATACTATTGCTGATGCATCTTCAAGTATCTGTGTTCTGCTTTTCAAAAATTCAATACTGACATTATCGGAGATGGTCATATCAGATAATGCGAGAGCCATATCCCGTGAATTATCCATAATTGCCAAATAGACCGAAGATACTGCATCCGGAACAATAAGTGAATGTCCGGTGCCTATACCACAGGTTCTGCAACTATCCAGGATGAGAGTGCCGTTGGGATCATCTCCCACAGCTGATATCAGTTCTGTTTTTATTCCTAATCGGGATAAGTTTTCTGCAATGTTTCTGCTGACACCCCCAGGGCAGAACTCAATTTTTCCTGGATTTGAGTCTCTATTAATTATTGGGTTACTGGAAAATCCCTGTATATCAATATTTGCTGCACCTATAAGGGTAACGTATTCCTTAGTCATCAATTACATATAACACAAATATACTTTCTGTTCCAGATATATAGATTGTTTAGATAACTGGATGCAAGGGAGGCCGGAGACGGGATACCGGAGAATGAAAGATATTAGCTAATGCCAGATAATTATTTTCTTCCCCTCATAATCAGCTACTTTTACTTTAATACCATAAATTCTGCTAAGGGATTCACTGCTTAGAATCTTATCAGTAGGACCATGCTCAATATTGTTCCCATTTCCCATAAGAACCAGGTAATTACTAATAGCAGCAGCAATTTCAGGCTCATGGCTGGTAAAAAGTATTGTTACACCTTCTTTTTTAAGAGAACGGAGAACTTCAATAAGTCGTATTTTATTGGCAAGGTCAAGGTTACTCATAGGCTCATCTAAAAGCAGAATCCTTGGTTCCTGTGCTAAAGATCTTGCTACCAGAACCAGCTGTTTCTCCCCACAGCTTAAGTGTGTAACAGGTCGATCCGCAAGATTTTCAAGTCCAACCTTTTTAAGGGCTGTTATTGCAGCTTCATAGTCTTTTTTACCGGGAGATTCCAAAGAGTGCAGATGAGGAGCCCGACCAAGAAGTACATATTCCAGCAGCGAGTATTCAAATGTAATATGTTCATCCTGTGGTACCAGCCCTATAAGTCTGCCCATCTCCCTTCTTGAATACTCTTCCTGATCCTTCCCCCCCAGACAGATCGAACCGCTGTCAGCCTTAATCCATCCCAGAAGAAGATGAAGCAGTGTAGTTTTACCAATACCATTTGGCCCGAGAATTGCTGTAATATTGCCTTCATGAACTTCTAATGACAGCGTTCTAAGGACGTGATTATTTTCGGAGCTGTATGTGAAACTAATATTTTCCAACTTAATAAGAGTGTTATTCATTTCTGTATTCTCATGTTTCTATTCAAGAGTAAAATTATAAATATTCCTGCTCCGATTAAAGATGTAAATATACCCAGGGGAATTTCTCCGGCGAAAATAGTTCTTGCCATGGTGTCACAAAAGATAGTAAAAATCCCTCCCAGGATCATTGCGGCAGGGAGGCTTTGTCGGGTATCTGCTCTGTAAAGTCTTCTGGAAATGTGGGGGACTATCAATCCTACCCAATTAACTATTCCACTTACAGATATTACAGCAGCTGTTGCCGCAGTGGCACTGATAAGAAAAATTAATCTGGCAGTTCCTGGAGAAATACCCAGGGAGAATGCTGTTTCATCATCCAGGCTAAGTATATTTAATCTCCATCGCATAAGAAAAACAATTGTCATAGAAATTATAGTAACCGGAAGGATTGTAAAAAGTTCTTTCCATGTAATGCTCCATAGCCCCCCAAGAAGCCAGAATGTTATCTCCGGCAGCTGACTCATTGGATCTGCAGCATATTTCATAATACCGACACCTGCAGAGAAAAGTGCAGAAACAGCAATACCAGAAAGTATTAATCTAAGAACCCAGCCACCAAAGCGTACTCTTCTTGCAATAAAATATGAAAATCCAAGACCGGCTACAGCAAAGAAGGCGGCAGACCCCTGAATAATCCAGGCGGAACTTCCAAGGAAAATAATGGCAAAGGCTGCACCGAAAGCTGCCCCCTGGGAAACTCCCAGAAAACCAGGTTCTACAAGTGGGTTTGAGAAAATCATCTGGAAAACCATTCCGGAACCTGCAAGTGATACTCCTAATATAAGGGACGTCAGGAGTCTTGGAAGGCGTAGATTAAAAACCAGTTTCCAGGCTAATGGATCAGTAAAAAGAATCCGGGGATCCATTAACCCCTTTGCAGGATATCTGCCTATGAACAGAGCTATAATAAATACAGCAAAAAGAATAAGGGAGAGTATAAAAATCTTCCTCTTTTCCGGTGGAGCTGCTATGATTTTTTTATTTGGCATTTTACCAGCCAAGTCTGCTTAAAATTTCAGTTTCGTATTGTTCATCAGTAAGATAATATAGATCCTTAAAAAAGCTTCTGGTCATCTCTTCAATATCCAGATCTTTAAAAAGTTCCGGATGAATCTGTTTTGCAAGCCACTTAAGGCCAAGTATCCATCGACTGTCAGGTTGGTCCCAGCTGTAGAAATCCACGGGAAAGGCTGTAAGGTGTCCTTTTTTTACTGCGTTGAGTTCCTGCCATTCGGGAGAGTTTTTCATTAATGTAAGTACTTTATTAATATCTTCCCTGTAGGCTACTACATAGATCTGGTCAGGGTTCCATGCAGCAATTTGTTCCAGATTTATTTTGCTCCATCCTCCACCAGGATGACTGTCTGTCCAAACGGGTGTTCCTCCTGCCATTTCAACCATTCTTGATTGTATCCATGTTTCCGGAGGAGTATTAAATGCGGCAATTCCATCTCTTGTCGTGTGATAAATGAACAGAATATCAGGCTTTTCTGTCAGAGATTGTGTACGATTTGTAACAAATACTTTTTCTTCTTTATAGTATTTTATTAACTCTGATGCTCTTTCCGGATTCCCGAAAACTCTGCCAAGCATTCTAAAATCTTTTTCATAAGCTTCAGGAGTTTCCAGGTTCATATAGAGTACTGGAATACCAAGCTGGCCTACCGGGTCACCCAGATTCTTTTTTTGAAAATTCTTCATTACTACAAGATCCGGTTGCGTTACAGCAATCTGCTCAGGCCCAGCATTACGTTCCAGATAAATTTTTGCATCGTACAGGGGATCCAGAACTCTTACAAATTCACCATTCCTCTGGTTTGTCATTCCGACTCCTACAATCCGGGATGATGCTTCCGGAAACATATAGAGGACATCTGCCACCATATTTGAGGCCCTCCCTGCAAAAGTTATCCTTTCCGGGATTCCTGGAAGTTCTGCTGTATTTCCAGTTGTATCCTCAATTACCAGTGCTGTTTCCACTTCCCTGCTGCCTTCTGCCGGTAAAAAGCAGGTGATAATAACTGTAAGGAGTAGAATATATAGATTTTTTTTCATTGGGATATCTCCATTGTATTATTGAATATATAATGGAGTGTATACCAGGGACAGTTAACAGTCAACAGGAAGCAGAACCGAGGCTTTTGCGATGTCTATAAATTCAGCTTGTTTTTGTGCTGGTCGTAAACAAGTTTACTGCTCGCATATGCATCCTAAGCTTTTTCGCCAGGTATTGGCCTTATATTAGATAAGAAGTATTTTTTAAGTAGAAAAAGTG
>JAUVLL010000168.1 GCA_030600745.1 Spirochaetaceae bacterium
TTATCTTTGACGAAGATCAGGAAGTTCCCCGTGCATTGACTTCACTTAAATACTTTTATGAAAATGCACCTGAGTACCATATTGTAGCTGCAGGATCTTTACTTGGTGTAGCTTTACACCCCCAAACTTCCTTCCCTGTTGGTAAAGTGGAATTTCTGGATTTGCATCCCCTGGATTTTACCGAGTTTTTGATAGCCACAGGAAGGGAAAACTTAAACAATCTCCTTATTAAACAGGATATTGATCTTATTACCACCTTCAAAATCAAGTACATTGATGCGTTAAAACAATACTACTTTATAGGAGGAATGCCGGAAGCTGTGGCGGCCTTTGCTGTCCGTTCAGATTATTCCGAAGTAAGATCAATACATAACAATATTCTTATGGCCTATGAACTGGATTTTTCTAAACATGCGCCGTCAAGAGTTGTTCCAGGAATTAGACTTTTGTGGAATTCTATCCCCTCTCAGTTGGCAAAAGAGCAAAAAAAATTTATATATGGATTGATAAAGAGTGGAGCAAGAGCCAGGGAATACGAACTTGCCTTAGCCTGGCTTATTGATTGCGGGTTGATCCATAAAGTAGAGCATATTTCAAAACCCTTTATCCCCTTAGCCGCCTATGTCAATCCAGGATCATTTAAATTATTTCTGGTTGATATTGGTCTACTGTCTACCTTAAGCCTGTTGGATAAAAAGAGCATTATACAGGGAAATACAATCTTCCGGGAGTTCAAGGGTGCCTTGACCGAACAATTTGTACTTCAACAATTTATATGTAAACAGCAGATTCACCCATACTATTGGACCTCAGCAAAAGGGACTGCAGAAATCGATTTTATTTTCCAATGGAATAGTGAAGTGGTTCCCGTAGAAGTAAAAGCAGCTGAAAACCTACAGTCCAAAAGCCTGAAATCCTATATTGAAAAATATAAACCAAAATATGCAGTCCGCAGTTCTATGTCAGACTATCGTAAAGAAGATTGGCTGATTAATATCCCCCTATATGTCATAAATTATATCATAACAATTCTTGAAAACGATTAAAGATAAAAATCTTTCACCCTGCCGTTTCAGGAATAACCAGTGAAATCATCAGACGCAGAATAGCGCCCATCATCCTTGAGATAGGGAGGATTTCCACATCGAAGAATCGGTTCATCATAAGAAGGGCGAGCAGAAGGTAAACCCCATAACGATTATAATTCTGAACGAAATCCTTATTACGGTTGAACAGGGCTGTAATAATCCTAGAACCATCCAGTGGTGGAATAGGGACCATATTAAAAATAAATAACAGGATATTGATAATCATCACATATTGAATAATGTTGATAACTGAATCAGTTTGCAGAAATTTAAAGGCATCATATACTACTATAAGACGGAGAAAAAATGTAAACAAAAGAGCAATCAGAAAATTTGACAGAGGTCCGGCTAAAGATGTAAGAACTAATCCTGAATATTTGTTTTTATAACTGTTGATATCGATCCGGACCGGTTTGGCCCATCCAAATCCAGCGGTCAACAGCATTAGGGTTCCAAAAATATCCAGATGCCTGAGAGGGTTAAGTGTCAGACGGCCATCCCGACCAGGGGTACTGTCCCCCAGAAGTGTAGATACCATTCCATGGGAGAACTCATGCACCGATAAGCTGAGTAACAGTATTGGAACCAGGATTATGATCTCCTGGATGGATAGTTTTAATATCATAATTTATACTTTCCCGGATTTCTTTGCGGATATACTATCGATCTTCACTTTAAAAACCAAAGTTTTATCGATCATCTTCTGGCCGAACTCCCAACTATTACTTTCTGAATACTGATTCAGTATAATATTGAAGGCATCTCTCTTCTCACTATTGTCTTTAATAAATTCAGCCCTTCCTTCCCCTATGATGGACCGGTAATTCATGCTCCAGCTGCATGCCTCTTTTGAAGTTATCGGTTTACCTGGAATATCGATTTCAAAACAAACATTGGGATTCTTTTTCAGGATATCTATCTTTCTGCCAGCCAGTGCGGAATGAAAGTAGAGGGTATTATCCCTATACCCAAAATTCATGGGAACTATATAAGGTATTTTACCATCAAGCATTCCCAGTCGGCAAACATGGGCTTCTTTAAAAATCTGTTTAATATCGTTTTTATCTTTTATTTCTTTTTCTTTTCTACGCATTGTTTATCCTTTAACCACTATATTGATCCAAATAGAAAATATGTCAATAGAACTGCAGAACTACTTGTTTTATTGGTACGTTTTATTGTACATTATAATGAACAATAAAAAGAATAACAGGAGATTAACATGCAACGATTAAAAATAGATCAGGATATCCGCTCCATGTCTGAATTCAGAACAGGAATTGCTTCATTCTTCAAGCAGGTCCATTCTACTAAAAGACCACTTATTATTACCCAGCATGGGAAGAGTGCTGCCGTCTTGCTGGATGCTGGTGTTTTTGAAGAAATGCAGGAAAAACTAGAATTATTTCAGGATGTGCAGACATCAATAAACCAAATTGAAGATGGAAAAGGTGTAGAACACAGCAAAGCAAAAGAGATGATTTTGAATAGAGTAACCGGGTGAAAATTATTTGGTCACCCCTATCTTTGGATAGGACAGCAGAAATTGCTGAATATATATCTCTTGATAATCCCTCTGCAGCCCAAAGATGGGTCGAAAATGTTTTTAATAAAGTTGATATTTTACAATCATCACCAAAGACAGGGAGAATAGTTCCTGAGATTGAAAGATTGACCTTTCTGTCCCACTGAGTTAGGTATCTGAAAGTAGATTATCAATATTCTTCACAATAATTTTGTATTATAAGTAAATCATACATTATTGTATGATTATGTTGTTACGCCTACATACATGTAGGTATTTATTCTATTTTATATATTCATTGTTACCTGAAAAAAGACTGTTATCTATAGATAATCTAAATAACTCCTTAAAAATGATGTTTTTACAGTCTCCCCGACACCAACAATATTGTTGGCACGACACCTGCTAGTATCAATGGTAACTTCCAAATACAAGGAGCTAAAGATGAAAGTAAAACGTATAATTCTGTTTGTCACTGCGGGACTCTTTGTGACAACAACAGAACTATTCGCTAATGAGGTCACAGAAACTCTGGAACTTCACAGCCAGGCATTGGACATGATCTGGCTGGTTCTGGCTGCTGCCCTGGTATTCTTCATGCAGGCCGGTTTCGCTATGGTGGAAACAGGTTTGACACGGGCAAAGAATGCAAACAATATTTTAATGAAGAATCTGATGGATTTTTCAGCAGGTGCACTTGCCTATTGGGCAATCGGCTGGGCAATCATGTACGGTGTATCTTCTGCAGGATTTTTCGGAACCAACCAGTTCTTTCTGGCAGGTGCCGATAGTTCGTTATTCAGGGACTGGATGTTCCAGGTTGTTTTTGCAGCAACCGCCGCAACAATCGTTTCCGGTGCAATGGCAGAACGGACTAAATTCTCCTCCTATCTTGTCTACAGTGTTTTTGTCTCGGCACTGATATACCCGATCAGCGGACACTGGATATGGAACTGCGACGGATGGCTGGCAAATGCAGGATTTCACGATTTTGCCGGTTCGACAGTTGTTCACTCTGTAGGGGGATGGATTGCATTGGCAGGAGCTATTCTACTTGGAGCCAGAAAAGGTAAATACTTCGAAGTTGCCGGAAAGAAACAGGCACGGGCGATTCCCGGTCATAATATGCCTCTCGCTGCACTAGGTGTATTCATCCTTTGGTTCGGATGGTACGGCTTCAATGCCGGAAGCACACTTTCGGGTACTGATCTCAGCATTGGTCTAATTGCTGTAACCACAACACTGTCTGCATCTGCAGGGGCGGTTGCATCGATGATCACTTCGTGGATCTGGTTCAAAAAGCCCGATCCATCGATGTCGCTCAATGGGGCATTGGCCGGCCTTGTCGGTATTACTGCCGGCTGTGCTGTTGCCACACCCTTAGGATCGATTATCATCGGTCTCACAGCAGGAATCCTGGTCGTTTTATCGGTTGAATTTATCGATAAAGTACTGCACATTGACGACCCTGTCGGAGCAGTATCTGCCCATGGTGTCTGCGGTGCCTGGGGCACGATTGCTGTCGGGCTGTTCGCAAATACCGATGATATTAAAGGGTTGTTTTATGGTGGTGGATTCAATCAGCTGGGTATACAGACTCTGGGTGTATTATCAGTATTTGTATGGGCATTCGGAATCGGTTTACTCCTGTTCATCAGTATCAGAAAAACAATAGGATTACGAGTATCTGAAACGGAAGAACTGCAGGGTCTTGATATTGGTGAACATGGTTCTGAAGCATACGCCGGATTTCAGATATTCAGTACACAGTAAGCAGATAGTACAAGGAGAGATCAAAATGAAATTAATTGTTGCATATATCCAGCCCCATAAATTGAACGATGTTAAACAGGAACTGTTTAAGGTTGATGTCGTCAAGATGTCAGTTACCAATGCTCTGGGCTGCGGTCAGCAGATGGGTTATCACGAATCATACCGTGGTGTTGATATTGAGGTAAATCTGCTGAAAAAGATAAGAATAGAAATCGCTGTTAATAAAGAGTTCGTTAAACCAACAGTAGATGCAATTATCAAAGGAGCGCGCTCAGGTAATATCGGTGATGGAAAGATCTTTGTTACGAATCTTGAAGATTGTATTCGAATCCGAAGTGGAGAAACCGGAAACGAAGCAATTGGATAAAATTCCGTTAGTACAGTAATGAGTGTTTCTGGAAACAGGAACACTCAGCCGTACTGTTTTTATCAGCCTGACTCAAATGCAAGAATTGTTTCAGGTATTCTGCTATAATACAGACTGTATGGAAAATATTAATTTCAAAATAGACCACATAGACCCTCTGGGTCAGGGTGTATCGAAAGAAGATCAGATCTCTTTTATTGAAAAGACATTGCCCGGAGAAAAAGGCACTGCTGAAGTTTATAGAAAGGCAAAGGGTGTTATTTTTGGGAAGATCCTAAGTACTGATGATCTGGCAGAAAAATCAGCCCATAGAGTTACGCCTGAATGTCCCCACTATTATGAATGCCGGGGCTGTCAGTATCTCCATACCGATTACAGTAATGAGATCAAATTTAAAACTCAGTCCCTTGAAAGAATGTTTAATAAATTACTTCCTGAGTCATTGAAAATTAAGGTCCACCCGGCAGAGAAAAGATTTGGATATAGAAATAGAGTACAGATCCACTATGATCTTGAAACAAACGACTTTGGACTTATAAGCAGCTTTTCCAAAGGTTTAATAGATGCAAGTAAATGCCTGCTCCCTTCGGAATCAATAAATACAGTCCTGAAAAATCTATATTCAAATGGTAAATGGAAGGAAATAATCAATAAGGAAGATAATAAGCAGGGGTACATTGAAGTATATCAAAAGCCCGATGAGACTGATCCTAAAATAAGTGTAAATAAACCCTATGCAGAAGGGGGGTTTACCCAGGTTAATGACAGCATGGGGGTTGTCCTTACAGACCTTGTTACAAAAATGTACAAAAAATACATGGAAAATAGTAATAAACCTTTGGTTCTGGATTTCTTTGGAGGAAACGGTAACCTGTCAAAGGATTTTAAAAACGCCAATATTAAAGTATATGATCTTTATATAGAAAATGAAACTAATGTGGAGATACAAAAAGAAAATCAGCACTATATAAATATTGATCTGTACAAAAAGGACCCTGTAAAACAAATAAAAAACTCACTTAAAAATATTGAACTTCCCATTCCGGATCTTGTCATCTTTGACCCACCAAGAGCAGGTGTCAAATTTATAGACAGTTATATTAGGTATCTGGATGCATCCTATATTTTTTATATTAGCTGTGACCCGGCAACTCTAAGAAGAGATACAATGAAAATTATTAAGAACTATGATATCCTGAATATACATTTAATAGATCTTTTCCCTGGGACAAGACATTTTGAAACACTGATAGTTTTCAGAAAATCGGATTTCTTTTTATCATCATAGAGGAGCAGTAATGAAAAAAATTGTAGTACTTGGCAGTATGAATATGGACCTTACCATCCTTGCAGACCCCTTCCCTGAAAAAGGAGAAACAGTCAGCGGCAGTGATTATGCCCAGATCCCTGGAGGTAAGGGAGCCAACCAGGCAGTTGCTGCAGGGCGTATGGGGGCAGATATAACCTTTATCAGTGCATGCGGTAATGACGGGTTCGGGGATACACTCATAGAAGAACTGAAAAAGAGCAATGTGAATACGGAAGGTATTACAAGAAGGGAAATCCACACCGGTATTGCTTTAATAGTCCGGGAAGCAGACGGGGACAACAGAATTATCCTTGCTGCCGGTGCCAACGGTGAAATACTGCCATCAATGGTAAAAACCATTAAATCAGTAATTGAGGAAGCAGATATCCTCCTCTTGCAGCTGGAAATACCAATGGAAACAGTAGAATACGCAGCATCCCTTGCTAAAAAATTGGGAACAATGGTTATCCTGGATCCGGCCCCCGCAGTAAAACTGTCTGACGAACTATTATTCAATATAGACTATCTGCTGCCTAACGAACACGAACTGGATCTTGTTTTAGGGATGGCAGGAAGCCTTCGGGAGAAAGCGGATATTCTTATCAAAAAGGGAGTGGGGAAAGTAATTCTTACAGAAGGGAAAAAGGGAATAACAATTGTGTCTGATAAGGAAATGCAGAAAATTGAGGCTCCGGATCTGCCTCCCGTTGATACAACAGCAGCTGGTGACACCTTTGCAGGAGCATTTGCCTATGGCCTTGCAAATAGTTGGGAAATAACAAAAGCTGCAGAATTTGCTGTTAACGCTGCGTCCTTATCTGTAACAAAAGTAGGTGCCCAGTCTTCCATACCCTGGCTGAAAGAAGTCGAAAAAATAGGAGAATCATATGAAAGCATGGGAATATGAATATAAAAAACTACATACAGCATCACCTGTGGATTTTGAAAAGAATCCCAGTGACTGGACCGGAGTTGAAACAACCATCAGGAATAGACATGAACTTCTAGGCCAATTCTGGGACAGCCAGGTCCCAGGTTCCCGAGCCCCCGAATCCCTTTATATTGCCATGATTCAGGCCTGGTTCAACCGGGGATATGATGTCACGGAAGCGGAAAAATTGATTAAACCCGCCCTGAAGGAGCATAAGAACGGAAACTTCACTATTCTGGAGCGGCTGACCGGGCAGATCCTGAAACGATTGATTCAG
>JAUVLL010000339.1 GCA_030600745.1 Spirochaetaceae bacterium
ATAGATATGCTCCTTCTCCTCAATTATTCTTAGTCGTAAATTCTCCTGCTGTAGTCGGCTTATCTCTTCAGTTCTTTTTATTACTTTAGCCTCCAGATTATCAGAGTATTCCTCGATAATATCAATAAGCTGATTAAACTGCCTGCCGAGAAGGCCAAATTCATCATGACTTTTAACTGCTACTCTTGCCGACCAATTTTTAGTACCCAGTTCTTTAATTACTGATATCAAATGGACCATTGGTTGAGTAATTATTTTACTAATAAGCAGGGCAAGTAATATTATGCCTGCGATAAAAAAACATGATAAAATTTTCATCTTATTAAAAAGTATTCTGGCTAAGAAACTGAATTCACTGTAACTCTGAGACACTCCCACACTCCATGATTTATTTTCCAATGGGGAAATTGCTATTACATTCCACCTGTTATCATAAAAATAGGTTCTGGCTGCCGGTTTTATATTTTTAACTGCTTCTTCATGCAGTTCTTTAAGTACTGGATTATTTATGCTCTCTATTTTTCTCTCCAGGAATTGTCTGGAGAGAGTTATCCTGTCAACAGTCTCCTCTGAAAGGGTATCAAGGCTCTTATATACCAGTTTTCTTTCCCTGTGTGATATAATAATACCATCCTGGTTAACAAGGTAAACTTCCGGATAGGGCTTTATGTGTTTTTCTTCATTGAAAATTACATTGCTGACAGGGGAGGGATCTTCATTTTCAATTATACGCAGACGGTAATCCCTGCTGAAATCTTCAATCAACTGCCAGATTGCTGCACCGGCCACTTTTAACACCATTACACCAATAAGCTGCTTATTACTATTCATTATCGGTGCGGATATAAAAACTCCTGGAATCAGGCTTTTTAAGCCTATTGAAAAATTGGAAATATAATAGGTATTACCAATATCCACAATATTCCAGTAGTATGGTCTGAAAGAATAATCGGTTTTGATAAAACGACGGTCGGTAGATGCCGCGCAAACACCGTTTACATCCAGAACAAATATTGCTGAGTATTCGTGCTCACTTATCAGTTTGGTGTTATCCAACAGGTTGTTAACCTGATTCATCACCTCTTCAGTCTTTTCTTTTTCCATCATCAGCTCTATAATCTCCTGATTCAATGCCATAATCATAGTAACATTTTTCATGTCATCGAAATAGAGATCAATCTGTTTTCGTATTATTTCAGCATGAACAAAGAGACTCTCCTGTTCCAGCTTAAGAATGTATTTGGAGCTCTCTTTATACTGAATATAGGAAGCAGCCATAATCGGAATTATTGAAACAATTAGAAAACTGAAGAGTATCTTATATTTCAATCTCCAGTTCTTAATTTCCAGTATGGTAATACTCATTAATATGAATCCTTATTATAAGAAATATTATAACGGTAATACTATGGAAATCCATACATCGTTTAGAGTATTTTAAAGTAAATTCAGAAATACCGCTTCCATCTATACTCCAAAAGGCGTATAGATGGAAAACAGCAGTCTGTCAATTACTAAATAAATTGGGCAGGAACATTATAATACCAGGCACATATGTGACAATAATCAAACCCAGAAGCAATATTAACAGGTATGGAAACATTGCCCTGGCAATACGGTCAATCGAAATCTTTGTTACAGCGCTTACCACAAAGAGATCCAGGCCTACAGGAGGTGTTACATTGCCGATGGCAAGATTAACAACCATTAAAACCCCGAAAAATACAGGGCTGATACCAAACTGGATCACGGTAGGTAAAAGGATCGGGGTTAGAATTACCACAGCAGCTGACGGATTTACCATAGTACCCAATATTAACAGTATTATATTCATATAGATTAGAAAAACAAATTTGTTGGGAGCTATAGCGGTAATAAATGCTCCAATCTGCTGAGGTATCATTGCATTGGTCAATATCCAGCCAAAGACCTTGGCTGCTGCTATAATAAACATAATAACGGTAGTGCTGTACACAGCCTTTGATATTATCTTAGGGAGATCTTTGATCTTTAATTCCTTATACACAAAAAAGCCGATAATGAGCCCGTAAACGCAGGCTACAGCCGCTGCTTCGGTTGGAGTAAATATGCCGCCGTATATACCTCCTATGATTATTACCGGCATCAATAAAGCCCAGAAGCTTTCCATGAAGGATTTTATTACATTGCCAATTCTAAATTTGCCTTCTCCGCCCCAACCTCTCTTTTTGCAGATGAAATAACTCAAAATACACATCAGTACACCCATTAGAATACCAGGACCGAATCCTCCCAGAAAGAGGTCCCCGATAGAAACACCGGCAATAACGCCATAGACTACAAGAGTTATACTAGGCGGAATAATAATACCCACCATACCTCCTGCTGCAACTACACCTGCGGTGAATTCTCTGTCATAGCCCTTTTCTTTCATGGAATCAATCATCACTGCCCCTATTGCTGCTGTAGTTGCGGCAGAGGAACCGGAGATAGCCCCAAAGAACATACCCGACACGGCAACTACCTGGGCCAGGCCTCCTTTGAAAGATCCTACAAGGGAATGAGCAAAATTAATTAACCGCTTGGTTACACCCCCATAGGACATAAATGCCCCGGCCAGCATGAAAAAGGGAATTGCCAGGAAAGAAAAGGAATCAACAGCAGCAAACATGTGCTGGGCAACAATTACCATGGGCAGCTTTAGATGGGCTAATATTAAAAAGGCTGAGGATAATCCTAAAGAATATGCAATAGGCACGCCGATTATTATCAACCCGATGAACAGACTAAAGAAAATAAAATATGCCATTACTTACCTACCTTTTTTAAAGAGAGAAATAAAATTTTTTGTATGGTGAATCATCATGATGCCGGTTCCCAGGGGAATAGCCCAATAAACATAGCCCATGGGAATTTCCAGGGCGGCGCTGGAATAAATATTCATGGTCCCTGCCAGTCGGATTCCGCCCAGAAAGACAATTATCAGGAAAATGTAACCGCAGATGCCGATTATTATTTCCAGTGCAATTCCGCTCTTTTTCCCTTTCAACTTGTCGGTTAGCAGGGTAACTGCAACATGGCCCTTATCTTTAATTATTATAGCTGCGCCCAGGAAGACCACCCAGACAAAGAGGAACCTTGCCAGTTCCTCAGAAAAAAAGATCGATTTTTTAAATACATATCTTCCTGTTACATTGGTAAATGTTAAAATCAGCATAAAACTCATAATAATAATCGAAAGCCAATGGATAAAATTATCAATATAGTCCA
>JAUVLL010000112.1 GCA_030600745.1 Spirochaetaceae bacterium
GCATTAAGATTATTACTTACCCTGGTTTTGTCCTGAGTCTTTTGTATAGCAGGTTCCGGATTAATATCTACATCCTCAGAAATTTTATAACTGGAAGGATCACGTTGAGTAATTTGTGAAATGTTATCGACCTTATTTTTACTTCCATCTGGTTCAACATAGTGACTTTTAAGTTGATCTACAATATCTATTCTATCATCTCCGGTAGTCCTGTTTCCTAAATCTTCAGTAATATTACTGGTGGAGTTATTAGCTATATTGTCATCAGGAGATTCTTTTTGCTTTGTTAATACACTATTAGAGAAATCCTGCAATGTTTTACTGGTCGGTTTAGCCTTCCTGGAAAAAAGGCGGAAAAAAAATGAAACTACTGTGTTATATATGGACTTTTTATTAATGGAATCTATTCTTATATCATCTTCATCCTTAACTTTATCCGGGTTGACTTCTTCCAATAATGGTTCCAGTTCTGCTTCTTCATGCCATTCATTAAACTGAGGAATATCAAATGTTGCTCTGCCTGAGTATTTAATAGTATCCGGTTCTTCTGAAAGTGTATGAGTATTTAAATCTTCAATAAAGAGTTCTCCAAAAAGATTAATAGCCTCTTCTATTGTTTTAAATTTATCAGGGTGCTTAATAAGATGATCCAGTTTTGTCTGGATGACAGGTTTCTGATCTCCAATTGTAGAATCACATATCAATAGAAGTCGACTCATAATAGTTCCAAAAGAGTATAGATCATCGGAAATATTTTTTATTAAAGTTGTTTCTACAGGTTTATTTCCCTTTTTATGATAATCACTGCGATATTCAAGGATCTCTTTTTCTGACATAACGGTTGAGACAAGGGAATTAATACCTACGTTATTTAATTTTGCATGTTTCTTATTATCCCATTGCAATGGAACAAGAATTTCTTCAGGTGTCAAAAACATGTGGCTATGTCCTGTTCTCTCAAGATCTTTCAAAGCATAAAGGATATCTTTCAGGATTTTAACGAAAATATCGAATGGAATCAGGGTCTTTTCTTCGAACCAAAGAGATAAGGGGAAATGATCAGATTCATAGTATGTCTGATAAAGTTTATTTTCATGAAAATTAATCTCGAAGGGAACGTTCAGGTATGAGGAATTCAGTCTGTAGAGTTCGATGGACAAATTTTCATATTTTTCCAGAATATCCTGGGATATATTGGAAATATCCTCTTTAAAGAATGCAAGGTGGAATACACTTGCACTATATACGGCATATGCTTCAATATTAGAAAAGAAAAAATTATTAAAGACTTCTTCTTTGAGAATATAGCAATTGTTTACTGTAACACTTCTAAATTCCATTAAACAACCTTATCTCTTATAGTAGTCCAGAAAAGATTTTCCAAGACCTGCATAACGATCGTCAATTTCCTTTTCCTTTTCTATATCTCTTTCTTTAAACCATTTTCTAAAGTATTTATCAAGGTAGGTACGACGATTACATAGATTATTTACAATTAAAGTTGTTGCACTTGCTGGATCTTTAAATATCTCTGTAGTAAATATTTTAGTACAAATATCTGTAATAACAGATTTCTTAATGCTCATCATTTGTGTTAAACGCTGATCAAAATCTTCAATAGCAAACTGGTCAAAATTTTCAGGTTTTAGAAGTGTAAGAAAACGGGTTTTTTCCTCTCTGTGCCATCCAAATTTTTCATCCATACCATAGATTTTCATCTCTTCAGTTTCCAGATCAGCTTTATTATAATCAATTACAACTATGTATGGTTTACTGTCAGAATCATGAACTACCATATAATTATTAGGATTTCTATCTTCATCAAAAAATAGCCATCTATTAATAAGATCATTGGCAAGCATTTTCATAAATGGTGTTTCAAGATAATTATAACTTCCAATTTGCATTGCACTCTGAATATGTTTTGTAGCACGGTAAAATTTATCATTATGCTTAATAAGAATAGTAGGAGCTGAGGGTGTTTTCATTAAAAAATCCATATAAAATGCAATTTCCTGATACTTATGCATTGCTGCTTCTTCGTCAGGGATATCTTTTAATAACCAGGGAGATCCTCCCTTATCAGTGGCTCCTGTATATCCGCGAATTTTTGCTGTAAACGGAACAATTGAATCATCTCCGAAATTTTCTAATTTTAACAAACTTAATCTATCAACTAATTCTTCAATTGAATCATCAAGATAAAGGTATTCTCTAAGTTTAGGATCTACAACAACATCATTTATTAACATATTTGTTTTATCTGCCATATAATTGCTCCTATTATCCCGTTATTGCAAATTTTGATTTAATTTCACCATCATTAATTAATAGATATGGACCCTTCGTACCAATGTTTGAGTAGATAATATAATGATTTTTAAAACCTAGAATATCCTTCCAGATTCCTGTTCTGTCACCTGTATTCCACATGGGATTATGTCCAACTATAAAAGGGGTCATTTCAGGTAATCCCATTTTTTTATTCATCTTTCTTATATCTTCTTCATTGTATTCTTTAAGACTGGGTGTACCTCTGAATTCATGAATACGATTCCAGATTAACTGATGGTAGTAATCATCATTATCTACAATATTTACTATTTCGGCTTTTGTAGCTCCGTGTCGCACTGGTCCTCCATGAGTAATTGCATATCCATCACCAATGACAAAAACAGGAAGAGTTTCAAAAAACTTATTAACTAGTTCTACATATGCCTCGCCCCGATGCTCAATAAGATGATTTTTAAATTCCAGCCCCTGTTTTATTGCACTTTTAGCTAGTCTGGAGTCAAAAGTATCATGATTCCCTCTTATATAAATAATGTTATCCTTATATTTAATAAAAAGGCTAAAAACTTCCTCCAAAACCAGCAGTGATGACTCCATTTCAAGCATCTGACCAACCTGGTCATTGTGAATACCATCTCCAATAATAATCAAAACCAGGTTATTTTTTTTCAGTTTTTTTCTATTATCCTCATGATCTACAATAGCTTTTAGATTTTCAATACTGCCGTGCAGGTCACCAATAATAATAATCTCATGATTTTGATTGGACAGGTCTATTAATCCACCGGGATCCCCGTAATCATTTTTTATTCGATCAGGATTATTCTCAACAATAGAGATAACCTTTTCTATATCTTTTAAGCTGACTGCCATTATTACTCCAAAATAATGTTTATCAATATCAACAATTATAACAGAAAATCTATACTGAAAACAGGAAAATTTACTACTTTTTTAATTTAGATGCAAAATCAAAAAATTCTTTTGTTGGAGAGATCTCTACATCTTCACGTTTGAGTCTGATTAATAGGACTTCTGGAATAATATCAGTCAGATTCTTTGTATTATCAAAGAAACCGTCTCTTATATTAAAAGATTGTTTGGATATATTTACTTTATCCAAACTACGATTATAATCTCCAAGTTTGCTCATTCTGTCGAGAATTTCCAGGATTGATGCATTTGTATTTTCGAGCTGATCATGATCTTCGTTAAGGAATTTACCCAAATTTTGAAGATCGGTAATATTGGCAGGATAGATATTATATCCATCGTCAGCCTTATGGTAGGAGTATTCAACAATTCCTAAAACTGAGAGGAGTACTTTTGAGTAAATCTGCCCAGGATGCCAGGCTGCAAGGAGGTCAAATGCTCTTTCTATTAGAAACCTATTAGGTTTTATTCCTGAAAATAGCAATCTGGGATTGCGATCTCCGATTAATTCATCCACTACCCATTTGTTATTGGTTTCAACAATCTTCAGAAACAGCAGGTAGTTTCTTGAAGTTATTCCTACATACCGTAAGTACTTGGCAAAGGCCATTCCAGCCCCAACCTGCATAGAAGTTGCAGTACCAAATATTCCATTGAGTATAATGTCTCTGTTTTGATGGATAATACTATCCATTTCCTCGAAAGGAAAGGCTTCCTGCATCTTTTTTAGTCCTGGTTAAAAGCTTATTCTCTCTTAAGTATCGTCCAGGAACCCTATAAAATGAAATCACAAAAAAACTTATTATATATTAGTGGTTTTAGTGGAATTAACCGAAGATTTAATAAGAGAGATGAGTTGGAATAAAGCATTAAACGATATCTATGATTTAGCTGCCCTCCATTCCTGGTGTACACAAGTAGACCAGATGATTGTTGAATTTATAACAGAATATGAGTTAAATAGTGAAATAATCAGATTTTTAAGTGATAAATTAAAAGAAGAGAATGTTCCCCTGGAACACCATATTGTTTCACTGGTTTTACTTAATTATTTAAAATGTTCTACTCTAAATATCATTGAATTGGCAAATAATTGTCTTTATGACAAATTAACTAAAAATGATCTTCAATTTTTCAAATATCATCTATTTTCAGGGACTTTTCCTCTTTCTGAAAGTCTTACGTATGATATAACAAATCGATCTTTTCTATCTGCAAAAAGAGCAATAAAAAAGGCTATGCAAATTGATTCTGTAATTTCAAAAGAAAATCCATTAATGACAGTCCTGTATATGAATCTTATTTTATGCCGTCTGGATATGAATGAGGAAAACAGAGCTATGTTAGCGTTTCTATTGCTTAAAATAGATGTAGATCTTCCTGAAAGTTTGAAAGAAAGAGTTTTTGGATATTTACAGGATTTAAAAGAAATTATAAAGGAATTATTAGAAGAGGAAACTACAGGTATAGAACAGATCAATAAATTAGAGGAAAATATTGAAAAACTTGATGTCGATGATAAAGAACAAAATGGAAATAAGAAAGAAAATTCTATAATTAAGAGTATAAAGCGTGAAGCAGTATATAAAAACCATAAAATCGATCAACATGTAATAGAACAGGAAAAACATATAAATAAACAAAAAAGCAATATATCAATTTTAAAAGCAATTTTAAATTCCGGTAAAGAGAATCAGAAAAATATTGAAGAATCTATAATAAAGATACCTTTTGCTAATGCTCCTGCTATTGAAGATAGCAAGCTAAAAGTTAAAACCAGTGATTTTACTGTAAATACACAGCCAGATAGTAAATATATATCAGATTTGGTTACTAATAGTCAGGATGCAAAAACAATAAATGGAAGTATACCATCCCTCCTAAAGGAATCAAAACATAAAGAAGAACAGGAAAATAAACCAATATCAGTAGATCTAAGTAAAAAATCTGATTCTGCAGATAAAAAAGATATTGATATATCTAAAAAAGCTGAAAACAAGAAGAATAAAAGCTGGCAGATTATTTTAAAACGGAATAGAGATATTCTTGAAAGTATTTTAAAAGGAATTGGAAAAAGTGAAAAGAAAACATCTTATACAAATTCAAAGAAAACAGGAAAAATAATAAAAAAAGGGCTGTATAAAAATGAAATATCTGGTAATAGAAAGAATGTTCATATTTATATTGGTATTATAGCTATTCTGATTATAATTACATCTTTGTTTTTTATCTTAAGAAGGTCTTATGATAATAAAATTTTTGTAAACCAATTAATATCTTCCAGTGAGGCAATCCCTTCTGAAGCAGATAAGACTTCAGTAGTAGAAGATCTTAAAGAGAATAACATAGATAAATCGTCAACAACACTAAAATTGGAGGTTTATAGTTCTCAGAAATTAATTCCGGATAATTTTCCTCTTAATTTTACTATTGTTGATGATAAAATTCACTGGATAGTTGCTGAAGGCGAATCTATTTCCGGTATTTTCTATATTTTACAAGAGTTAAAACCAGAACTAAAAGGTACAGTATTAGAAGATATCAGTTCCATGGAATGGGAAGAATTGTACAGAGCTTTTGTAGAGAACAACCCTGTAAGAGAATCCTATCACATTATATATGCATCAGAATTATTTATTCTTCCACTTAAATAAATTGTTGTTTAGCTACTCTATCTAACGTATAAATTTACTATTACTACTTAATTTAATATTAAAAACAGGATCTGGCATTATTCCTAAAATATGTCTCTGTCATAGTAGTTCCAAAAAAAGGTCCCATCAGTTAAGATGGAACCAAGCTCCCCCGGACAGACTTGAACTGCCGACCTAGTGGTTAACAGCCACCCGCTCTACCAGCTGAGCTACAGGGGAAGGTCTTAAAGACCTGTGTAATCTACACAATCATGGATGTTATGTCAATCTATGACAGAAAATATTGTTAAAAATAAAACTATTAATTGGCAGGAAAGTGTATTTTTTTTCCGCATTTTGAGCATTCCCCGTTTATTATCCCTGTGGTTGAAACTGAGTAACCTTTACGTGAGACAATAGTATTCCCGCACTCGGGGCATTTTGTATTTATTTCTGTAAGACCGACATTTCCGGGATAAACAAAATTAAGAATATGTGATGCTTTTTCTGTAAGGTAAAGAACGGAATCAATTGAAGTGGGTGGAGTATTGTATTTATAAACAGGGTAATAGCAGGAGAGGTGAAGGGGAATATCTGTATCTATATCTGCAAGAAACTCAGCAATAGACATAATTTCTTCTTCTGAATCATTTTCGTCCGGAATAACAAGGGTTGTAACTTCAAGGTGTGTAAGTTCTGATGCAAGCCTGATAAACTCTTTTACAGGTTCAAGGCTGCCTCCATTTTTATGGTAGAAGCTTTCGGTAAAAGACTTCAGGTCGACATTTACCCCATCCATCAGGGAGAGCAGCTCCTTAGCGGGTAATGGATTTAGATAACCATTAGTTACCAATACATTCCTGATGTTATTGGAATGAGCAAACTCTGCACATTCCATAATGTATTCGAAATGTATTACAGGTTCAGAATATGTATAGGCAATAGAAGGAATGCCTTCATCAACAGCTAATTGTACAAGTTCCAGGGGAGAGGTGTATTTTTTGCTTTTTACGGATTCAGTTTCCTGGGAGATTTGATAATTTTGACAGAAAGGGCAGTGAAAATTACAACCGTAAAACCCTGCAGAAAGGATGCTGGAACCCGGGTAAAAATGGTACAGAGGTTTTTTTTCAATTGGATCAATATTTAATGCTGAAAGTAAACCATAAAAGGGAAGTGCAAGCTTCATATTTTCGTTTTTTCTTATAGAACAAATACCATACTGTTCATTAGAGATTACACAGTTGTGGGGGCAGAGGTTACATATCAGCTTTTCGTGGACAAGCTCTGAATAAGCCATTATTGTTTATGTGTATCTGTTTCTTTGAGTATCTGATGAAGGAGTTCACTGTCATTCATAAATCTGAGAGGGTCATCAACCTCAAATGGTTCATATCTAAGTCCAAGACTTCCCTTATTAATCCAGAGTTTGATCATCATAAGGTTCTCACCGCTATCAGTTGCAATCCCCGGTAATTCATCATAGTGGACTATATCTTTAATTCTAAATTCGTAGAAAACTGTATGTGAAGTAAATGGATTTGTCACCAGAAGCAGTTTTTCCTGATCGTAAGGGTGCTTTCTTGCTGATCCTGTAAAACTAACAGCACAATTTCTGTAATCAATTTTAGATTTATACTTTGTGATGTTATAGAGTGGCTGCGTTTCAATATATTTAGTAATACTCATAAATTACCCTCCGGGATGGAGTACCTTACCCAGTTCACGTTCCGGTATTTCATGAAAATACTCCATCAGTTCATCTTTCAAATCCTGATCCAGATTGTGGAATCCAAGTGAAAGAATATTATTATTCCTAATAACTGTCACTGATATTGTATTAAAAGTTTCTTTTAACCGCAAGGTGCAATTGGTTAATAATGTTCCTTCACGTATATCCTGGGTAATCTGGGGAGCTTCAGGAAGAAAACTGATGCCGCCAAGTGAAATGTCTGTTATTTCACCGGTTATAAGAGATGTTGAGAGCGGATGTGTAAAAATAAATTCAAGATCCCTGGTAACTGTACTTAAGTAGCGTCTACTTATTCTTTTATCATCAATTACATTATTACGGCTGAAAATATCCTCCAGCTGACCTAAAATGTCCGGATCCTCAAGGTTATCAGAGACAATAGCGTTTACTTCCAATGTACTTGCTTTGGTGCTTTCATCTGCAGGGAAATGATCACCTTTAAGTAAAATGAATACTGATTCATTTTTTGTAAAAAAACTACGTTGTACAGTAACAAAAGGTTTCCAGTGTC
Source organism: Spirochaetaceae bacterium (assembly GCA_030600745.1). Classification (GTDB taxonomy): domain Bacteria; phylum Spirochaetota; class Spirochaetia; order B11-G9; family B11-G9; genus JAJRQE01. The sequence goes on from JAUVLL010000112.1 coordinate 8,123, forward strand.
TTGGAAAATCCACTGCACTGAAAATTACAAGATCAGGTTTAATCTCTTCAATATTATCTAGTGCTTTAATAGGGTTCCTGTAATGAATAAAATCAAAACCTCTCGGAGCCAGATGCCGTAATATTTGATCTTTCGTAGTATCCTGTTCAATGACCAGCAGTACTTTCACTATCTGGTACCAATATTTTGAACTTCGTAGTTGTATATCGACCATATACTTCCAAATCGGTGTAAATAATAAGTATATTTCTTGTATTCTGTGATATCAGAATAAATAAACTCTTCATCTACTTCTACTGTCGCTTCACTTTGGGTATAACTGGTTTTTAGAATTTCAAAGGATGACGGTATAAGGAGAATATCATTGTCAACAAGATTATTTTTAAGTTCATTTTTGTATTCCTCAATCATTTTCATTTGTTTCTTTTCAGACAGCCTGTTATACTGGTGTTTACGGTCAGAGTGATTAAGAAGAAGAGATTCTATATCAAGATACAGAAAGTACTTATTCCAGGAACTTTGTTGTCTTGCCTCTATAACGTATTTTACTACTTCATCAGGAGGCATTGAAATCATTTCAAGGATTTCACCGGTTTCTATATCAATTTGCTCCTGAAAACCCGGTGTATCAAAAGACGGCCTGACAGAAAGTGTGAGCTTATTTGATTCAATATTTACTGATTCATACCCTGACTGAAAATCGGGATAAAATTCCGACTGAATTATGTAAATTCCACTTTCATTAATATCAACATAATCGTTAAGGTGGGTAATAAAAGCATATTCCTCACCAGGAAGAAGTGTA
>JAUVLL010000219.1 GCA_030600745.1 Spirochaetaceae bacterium
TGATGCTTTGCACTTAGCTGTTGCTTTTGCTAATAAACTGGAAATTGTTACTGCAGATACTGCACTGGCAAAATCTGCTAAAAAACTTGGAATAAAAGTAATATCATTCTAAAACATAAATATTTCTAAAAGCTTTACTAACTCATGTGCGGGCGTATTACGATAAATATTAACTTTTCTTGATTAAGGTGCTAATTCATGCTTCAGTACTGACATATGGTAGATTTTATTGGTTTTCGGTCCTCTTTGAGCACTATTTCAAAAAAAATTTTGATAAAGATAAGAGCTTTTTGCGCTGTATCACATTTTCTACTTAAAAAATACTTCTTCTCTAATATATTAACTTTAGACTGGCGCAAAAAGCCAAAAACAAGTCGAATTCAGAGACATCGCAAATGCCTCGATAAAAAGCTTTACAATGACTGCATTCACCATATAGTATTGATATGTGAATAAAACCTTAAAATTTTTAGTCTTCTTTTTTGGCGCTGCATTCTTAGTTTTTCTTTTTCTTTCAATCCGGTTGATGGTGCAATCACCATTCTTATCTAAGAAAGGTAGAGATACCGCAGAGGAAATGAAACTTCATTATGCATTTTTTCTGCCTGCAGAAGATCATTCATTTTTTAGCAAGCTTAGAGATGGAGCTGTTGATGCTGCCGGATCTATGGACTGTGCAATTACTTTTCATCCTATTGACTCTGATCCATTGAGTTTTGAAATGGCTCGGTACTCAGGTTTTGATGGTTTCGGTTTATATCTTTACGAAAAAAACAAAAACAAACTTCAGTATCTATCTGAGATTCTAAAAGAAGGTATTCCTGTTGTTCAGATAGAAAATGAGGTTATTCAGGGGTCGGGATCTTTTTTTATTGGAACAAATAATTTTGATGTAGGAAAAGGAATTGGTAAACTAGCATTGGATACCGGGATAGATACTTTAAATATGACACTGGTATACAGTAAAAAAAACCCCGGTGTAATGTCCGATAGAAATCTGGTTGAAATGGGTATTAAATCAGTTATGGGAAACAAACTGTCAGGTTTGAAAACAGAAGAGACCAGTCTTAACTCACTGGATGCCGGTATGCTTGCGTATGATCTGTTAAAAAATGATCCGTCAATAGATATTATTGTACTTACAGATCCAAATGATACTCTTGTGACGGTTCAGGCAATGATTGATATGAATCTTGTTGGAATGGTACAAATAATTGGCTTTGGAGAACATGAAACAATAAAAGCCTATATTGAAAAAGGAGTAATTCTGGGAAGTATTGTACGTAATCCCTACAGAATTGGGTATTCAACAGTTATGGCTTTAAAGGAAATAAGTCTAAATGGTTACACTTCGGCTTATGTAGATACTGGTATTACAATTTTGTCCAGGCAGAATCCATGAAGAATTCACTTAAGGAAAGATTACTTATATATTTTTCTATAAGCATGATTATAATTGTTTTTCCCATGGGATTTGTTTTGATCAATTCTCTTAATCTGCAGGAAATTGCTGACAGGCGCTTTGAAGATGAACAGTTTCTACAGGAATTACAAACTCAACTTATAGATATACAAATACCCCTAAAGAGCTATCTAACCAGTTATTCTTCCTCATCACTAGCTAAATTACTATTTATAATAGAAACTCTGAATGAGTCTATTCCTTCAGATAGACCTGTTACTTCCAGTAATTCTGATCTAATTAAAAGAGAAATATATTTTCTTATGGATTCTTATTTAGTACAATTGAATCAAATTATTGAGCAAAAACGTGGTCGAAAAGTTCAACAGTACATAAATAGCTATGAAAAACTTATTAATTTGTACGAGTATATCAGCAACAGAATTGATGATGTTAGCTTGTTTGGATTTCGTGTTCAGTTAGAGGAATACAGGTCTTTTTTGGAGCTGTTTCGAAGAATCCAGATATATGGTCTTCTTCAGATTTTGCTGGCAACTGCCTTTGCATTTTCTGTATTGATGCAAACAGTAAACAGTATTGCAAATCCAATGTATCAGTTGTCTCTTCTTGCCGGGAAACTATCTGGTGGTTCTTTCGATATTCCTGATGTTCATTTTAACTCAGTTAATGAAGTTAATCAGGTTGCTGAAGCTTTTAACGATATGAAACATAATATACATCACAATATTGAGGAGTTGAAGAAACAAAAAGAAATGGAGCAGCAGATCATGACAGAGAAGGTTCGGAATCTAAAAATGGAACAGCTGCTTAAAAAGATGGAATTGTATACTATGCAGGCTCAAATGAATCCGCATTTTCTGTTTAATACTATAAATACAGGGGTTCAGCTGGCAATTGTAGAAGAAGCAGATAGGACAGCAGGATATATGGAAAATCTTGCAGCTCTTTTCCGTTATAACATTCGGGAAAAGCAGTTTTTTGTTTCCCTACGTCATGAACTGGAGGGTCTTAAGTCATACTATAATATTTTAAAAATCCGTTTTCCCAAAACACTTAATCTTTTATTGGATGTAGAAAATGAGCTTCTGGATAGTTTTAATTGTCCTGCCATGGTAATCCAGCCTCTTGTTGAAAACTCTGTACTTCATGCATTTAAGCAAAAAGAGGGAATTGGAACTATTATTGTCTCTGTCAGTTATAAAGACTCTGTACTGCTTATTTCTGTTTCAGATGATGGTATAGGGATTCCAGAAGAAACTATTAAGGAACTCTTAACTCCCCATACCCATGATTATAAGTTGAGTTCCCGTGTCATGGGGCTGGAGAATGTCATTCAGCGTTGTTATTTCTTTTATCCGGGTCAGAAAGATGTAATTGACATAAAATCTGACCTGGATCAGGGAACTGAAATTTTAATTAAAATTCATACTGAGGTACAACCATGTATCAAGTTATGATAGTTGATGATGAAGAACCTGTTCTGGATAGTTTTGCTTATATACTTAAAAAGGATGTATCAGCTTTTGAGCTTTGCGGAAAAGCCCGTTCAGGAACCGAGGCTGTGAGCATGATTCAGAACCTGGCGCCGGATCTTGTATTTATGGATATTCAAATGCCGGGGATTGATGGTATTGAAGCTATCCGGCAGATTCGACCTCAGTTTCCCAATACAGTTTTTATTCTGGCAACCGCATATGAACGATTTGATATTGCTCAAAAAGCCATTCCTCTCGGGGTATTCAGTTACCTGCTAAAACCAATCTCCAGAAAAACTTTCCTGGAAGAACTTAGAAAAGTTAAAAATCATCTTGATCAATTAAAAAATAAAGACCAGCGTGATCTTGATGATGTTCAGCTTCTGTATGAAACTAAAAAAGAGAAAAAAAATCATTTTCTTCGCAGCCTAATGTGGCGAGATCCTGATGATAATGAATGGAAGGGATTTCTGCAGCTTTTTCACATTAGCTGTGATCGCGGTTCTTTGTATCTTATTGAGTCTGTTGGAGATATTTCTGAAGATATGAAGATTACTCTCTACGAATCTGTTACGGAAAAAATTCAGTATAAATATAAATGTTTCGGTACATTTATTGCAGGAAGAATGCTAATGCTTTTCCCTGAAGAGCAGAGTTTGAATAACCTGGATTATCATCTTCAGAACATATTGAATAAACTAAGTCCCTATAGTTTTGTTCTTGGTCATGGTGGTGTGTATCCACTATCCAGTTTACACGCGTCTTTCTCTGAAGCCTTTCAGCCTTTTGCAATAGCAGAAAGAAAGGAGGAATCATATTCTGCGGAACGGGAAAGAATGCAGTCGATTTGCAATAATATGCTTAAGATAGATGATTCAGGAACACAGAATTTATTTGAAGATTATTGGATCCAGGTATTCAATAGTTTTAGTTTTTCTGTTGCTCAGGGGAAAATGGTTGCACTTTTTACCCGGCTTCTGAGTAAGCTGGACAATCATGTTTTAACAGTTCTGGATCTCAATATGGATCCTGCAGAAGAAATTATGGTTCTAAAGTCTGTAGAGGAATGGCAGCAATGGTCATCCAATATTATTAAACGTCTTCAGGAAGTGAATAAGGTTAGTGATAAACAATCTTACCCCCGACCTCTGATTGCTGCTTTGTCCTACATCAGGGAGAATTATCAGAAACCCCTTCAGCTATCTCTGATTGCAGATGAATATGGAATTACCGGAAGTTATCTTAGTCGCTTATTTAAAGAACATCTTGGTACAACTTTTATAGATTATATAAACCGGTTTCGGCTAAACAAAGCTGTCATTCTTCTTGAAACCAAGAAGTATTCAATAAAGGAGATTACATATATTGTCGGAGATCAGGATCCTAACTACTTTAGCAGGATTTTCCGGCGCCATATGGGAATATCTCCTTCTGATCTTGAAAAAGAGGGTATTAAAAATGATAAATAAAAATCTACTGCTGCTTTTAATGATTATCCTTTTGTTGTTTTCCTGCAGTAAAACAGAACCGGAAAGATCCGGTATCCGTATTGGGTTTTCTGCAGCTTCCGATACTTTTCTTATAGAGCGATGGGATAGAGATATAAAGATTTTTATGGCAGCCGCCAGGGAGGAGGGTGCCGAGGTTATTTTTGCCAAATCACCCGGGAATGCCCTGGGACAGATTCCCCAGATACAGTATTTGTTGGAACAGAACATTGATGTACTGGTAGTTATTCCTCAGGATATGGAACTCCTTGCCGGTATTATAAAGAAGATTAGGGACAAAGGGATTCCTGTGCTTTCCTATGACAGGCCAATCATGGGTATTCCGATAAATGGCTATGTTTCTTTTGATAACAGAGAGGTAGGACGACTAATGGCTTCTGCGTTGACGTCAGAAGTGAAAACCGGAAAATATCTAATCATCAATGGATCTATAAGAGATAATAACAGTTATGAGGTTAATCGTGGAGTACACGAAATTTTGGATCCCTATATTGATCGAAAAGAGATCAATATTGTGGAAGAGATCTGGCTGGATGAGTGGAGTTTTGATGAAGCTACGGAAAAAATTGGTGATGTCCTGGCCAGGACTCAGGATATACAGGCAATTTCTGCTGCCAATGATATGATCGCCGAGGCTGCCATCCGCTTGCTTTCCGAGCGTCGTATGGCTGGAAAAGTTGCCGTTGTAGGTCAGGATGCGGATCTGCTTTCCTGTCAGAGAGTTGTGGAAGGTACGCAGCTTATGACAGTATACAAACCCATCCCCAGACTAGCAGAACGGGCAGCAAAACTTGCAGTACAAATGGCTCGTAAAGAACTCCCTGTACCTGATCAGTTTATTGATAATTACAGTGGGCAGGATCTTGCTTTTTTTGTGGAATCGCCAATTGCAGTTTTCAAGGAACATATGGATGAAACTATTATCAAAGATGGTTTTCATACAAAAGTTGATGTTTATCGAAACATCAGCTCACAAAATTAATAACAAGATTGTGCTAGTAAAATCACTTACTACTGCTAACAAAGTCAATAATGACCAGATCTTGTCATATAAATCCTATATTAGAATTCAAAATCTCATAATATAATTGTTTTAATATTATATTAAGGAGATGGAAATGAAGAAATTATTGATGATTGCAATGATTACGATTATTGCACTTACAGTAACTACTGGACTCTTTGCCGCTGGTCAGAAGGATTCCTCAAGTGATGACGGAGCTAAGAAATTAGCTGTTGGTATTATTCTACCAACAAAAGATGAGCCAAGATGGATCCAGGACGAGACCCGTTTTAGAGAAGCTCTGGAAAAAGCCGGATACAGTGTTGAGATTCTATTTAGCCAGGGAGATTCCGCGCGCGAGAGAGCCAATGTTGAGGCTCTTGTTGCTAAAGGGATTGAAGTTCTGATAATGACCCCACATGATGGTGCAGCCGCAGCCGCTGCTGCTGACTATGCTGCTAATGCCGATGTTAAAGTTATCTCTTATGACCGTTT
>JAUVLL010000127.1 GCA_030600745.1 Spirochaetaceae bacterium
GGTGTTCCGCACAACACTTTTAATGAAGGTCTGCATTTGGGACCTTATCTGGTCCATATCTTCCATGGATATGAAAATATTGAATCTTATTTTAATATTATTCCATCTGATTTTTCAGAGGCTTTTAAAACTGCAAGAGAAAAGGGCAGCGACTACTTTATTATATTTGATTTTAAAGATACAGATAGATCTTTTTCAATAGAAGCAAGGATATTTCATTCAGGAACGGGTTCTCTTCTAATGGAAATACCCATTTTTAGAACAGGTAATCAAAAAATAAGTTTGTCCTTGCGAATATTATCCAGAATTATAAGTGATGAACTTCCAGTATGGGGTAAAATTATTGAAAGAAAATTTAATAAAGTTCTTCTTAATACAGGGAAAATTCAGGGGACAGCACCGGGTGATGTTTTCCTGGTACTTAGGAAAGAGGACTTTAGTTTGAAAAAAGATAGTATTGGTATTGTTTTTAATCCTGAAGTATTACTTGGGGAAGTTGAGGTCACTAAAACAGATGATCTGATTTCTGAGGGGAAATTAAAGAGATATCATTTTTTTGATCTTATAAATCCTGGTGATTACTTTATCAGAAAAACAAAATCAATGAATTTACCTGAAAATGGGGGAGAATCGGTTAATCAGAGTATCCAGGTTGATCTTTATAAATCTATTTTAAGTATACCTTAATTTATTGACATTCAGAGATATTTTATCATATATTAGACCCAATACTTGATAGTAATAATAACATGGAGGAAAGTATGAAGATAGCAATTAATGGATTTGGCAGAATTGGCAGAAGTGTTTTTAAAGTAGCCTTTGAGAAAGATGGTGTTGATATTGTAGCAATTAATGATATTACAGATCCTAATACTCTTGCTCACCTTTTAAAATATGACTCAAATTATGGAGTTCTTAAGTATTCTGTTGAAGCTAAAAATAATGCAATTATTGTAGATGGAAAAGAAATTAAGGTTTTTGCAGAGAGAGAACCGAAAAATCTACCATGGAAGGAACTTGGTGTTGATGTAGCCGTAGAATCAACTGGTATTTTCAGAACTGCAAGTGGTCCCAGAGGTGGATATAAGGATCATATAACAGCAGGTGCGAAAAAGGTGATTCTTACAGTTCCCGCTAAGGATGAGGTTGATAGAACTATAGTGCTTGGTGTAAATGACTACGATTATAAAGATGGAGATGTTGCGGTTTCAAATGCATCATGTACTACAAACTGTCTGGCTCCTGTTGCGAAGGTTCTTCAGGATAATTTCGGTATTGTAGAAGGGCTTATGACTACTGTTCATTCTTATACAAGTGATCAGAGTCTCCATGACGCTCCTCACAGTGACCTTAGACGAGCCAGGGCAGGTGCAGTTTCAATTATCCCAACCACTACAGGTGCAGCGGCAGCAGTTGGTCTTGTTATACCGGAACTTAATGGTAAACTTAACGGAATGGCTTTAAGAGTTCCTACACCAACCGGTTCTCTGGTGGATCTTACTGTCAGGCTGGAAAAGGACCCCGGTATCGAGGAACTTAATGCAGTAATTAAAGCAGCTTCTGAGGGGCCTATGAAAGGATATTTGGAATATACATCAGACCCGATAGTTTCTGTGGATATAATTGGTAATCCTCATTCTTCTATTTTTGATTCACTTTCTACAATGAAAATAGGAAAAGGCTTTTTTAAAGTACTATCATGGTATGATAATGAATGGGGCTATTCTAACAGAGTAGTGGATTTAGCTCTAAAGATTTCAAAATGAGAAAAATGATTTATGGAAATTAGAACTGTCAGGGATCTTGATCTTAAAGATAAAAGATGTCTTGTTCGTGTGGATTTTAATGTCCCTTTAAAAGATGGGGTTATTACAGATGATACGCGTATAAAAGCAGCGTTGGAAACTTTAAATTATATTTTGGACCAGGATGGAGCATCACTTATAGTGATGAGCCATCTTGGCAGACCAAAGGGTGAAGTTAAAAAAGAGTTCTCTCTCTCTCTGGTAAGAGGTCGTCTGGAGGAGCTTCTTGGTAGAGATGTAAAAATGGCATCGGATTGTATTGGTGATGATGTAGAATCGCAGGTAGAAACCCTGAAAGCAGGAGAAGTCCTGCTTTTAGAGAATCTTAGATTTCATAAAGAAGAAACAAAAAATGATCCTGATTTTGCCGAACAATTGTCTTTAAATGGTGATGTATATATAAACGATGCATTTGGTACTGCCCATAGAGCTCATGCTTCTACGGAAGGGGTTTCACATTTTTTACCATCCGCAGGTGGGTTCCTTATTGAAAAAGAGGTAAAATTTTTTGAACCTCTTGTAACAAACCCTGCAAAACCGTTTGTGGCTATAATAGGGGGCGCAAAAGTTTCATCAAAAATAAGTGTGCTGGAGTCTCTTCTTAAGAATTGCAGTACTCTGATTATTGGTGGAGGAATGGCATATACTTTTTTAAAAGCCAGGGGGTTATCAATAGGTAATTCTCTTGTTGAAGAAGATTATATTGATACTGCCCTTAATTTAATGAAAAAGGCAGATGAAAGTCATGTACAGGTACTTCTTCCTGTTGATCATATGGCAGCATCTGAATTTTCAGCTGATGCTGATGCTGTAACTGTTGAAAGTGAAAGTATTCCTGATGGTTTAATAGGTATGGATATTGGTCCAAAAACATTAAAATCGTACAGTGATGTAATAAAAGCATCAAAATCTCTTGTTTGGAATGGGCCTTTAGGAGTTTTTGAGTTTGAAAATTTTATAAAAGGAACTCTCGGGGTAGCTGAATTAGTTGCATCATGTAAGGGAATTACAGTTGTTGGAGGCGGTGATTCTGTAGCTGCAGTTAATAAATTTGGTTTTGGAGATCGGATAGATCACGTCTCTACAGGGGGAGGTGCTTCTTTGGAGTACCTTGAAGGAAAAACGCTGCCTGGAATTGCAGCATTAAAGGAGGAGTAGAAAATGCGTATTTCATATATGGCCGGTAACTGGAAAATGAATTATACCAGATCAGAGGCTCTTTCTCTTGTAAAAGAACTTCTTGATAATGGTAGTTTTAAGAATAAAATTCTTATCGCACCACCTTTTACTGTGCTGGAAGCAGTAGCAGGAGCTGTTAAAGGTACAGATTTAATTTTAGGTGCTCAGAATATGTCTACTAATGAATCAGGAGCTCATACTGGTGAAATATCACCTTTGATGCTTAAGGATTTAGGTGTTAAGGCAGTTATCCTGGGACATTCAGAAAGAAGATCTATCTATGGTGAAACTGACAAAATAGTAAATACTAAAATACACTTAGCACTGAAACACTCACTTGATGTTATTTTTTGTATTGGTGAAACACTGGAAGAGAGGGAAAGTGGTTTGGCTGAAAAAATAGTTGCAAATCAGGTTATAGAAGGATTAAAGGATATATCCGAAAATGAACTTGAATCCATTACTATTGCATATGAACCTGTATGGGCGATTGGTACAGGGAAAACTGCAACCCCTGAAGATGCAGATGATATTCATAAAGTTATTCGAAAAAAGATCGGTGAATTGTACAGTAAAGAAGCAGCAGAAAACATTATTATTCAATATGGAGGTTCCGTTAAGCCTTCAAATGTTAAGGAATTAATGGCAAAACCCAATATTGATGGTGCACTTGTAGGTGGTGCTGCCTTGAAAGCAGAAACCTTTATTCCAATTATGGAATATAATAAATAGTTACGGGCTTATGGAGAAATATAAATGGCGATAATTGAAACATTAATTTTAGTAATTTTTGTGGTAAGTGCAATTCTACTCATAATAATAGTTATGATGCAGGATGAACAGGGTGATGGTCTCGGGGGTATATTCGGCGGAGGAAGCGGAGCAGCCTTTGGTTCAAGATCCGGGAATATTTTAACAAAAACAACATCAATTATTGGTGCAATTTTTATTTTAAGTTCTTTTGGCAGTGCATGGATAAATAGAACTCCGGCTGCAGGTGATATTCTTGGGGTAGCAAGAGAGCAGTCTGTTGATAGTACATCTGAGTGGTGGAATCAGCCTGTTGAGACTGAAACAACCAACTCAGCAGAATAAGTTTAAGTTGGGGAAATTATGAGAGTTGCGGTAGTTTTTTTCTCTGATAATAAGAATAATAAATTAGCGAATTTATCCAATTCACTGGCTGAAGGGATAAGATCTCAGGGGCATCAGGTGGACGTTATAGACGCTTACCTGAATGCCGATGCTAAGCTGTCTACTTATAATTATATTGCAATAGGTGCTTTTTCATTAACAATATTTGGGGGTAAAATCCCCTTGAAAATCACATCATTTCTAAGTAATTCAGGATTAATTAGAGGTAAGAGATCATATGCTTTCCTAAGTCGGGGTGGTCTAAGATCCCAGAAATCCTTAAAAATGCTTATGGATGCTATGGAGCATGAAGGTATGTTTTTAAAAAAATCGGATATCCTTGCCACAACTCAGGAAGCTGAAATTATTGGAAAAAAATTACACATATAATAAAATGCAACAAACATTTTCGGAGTTTAGAATGAAACGAATAATCTTGTTATTAATATTCGCACAAATAGTTGTAATGTCTTATGCAGATATGCTGAGTGAACCTCTTGTTTCTATAAATTTGATCAGACCTGAAATGATAACATCACAGGAAGTTGACGAACAGATATCATTATACAATAAACAGCTTATTGCGAAAGGTCTGCCTCAAAAAAATATAGAAAGATCAGATATGCTGGATTCGATGATTTCATCTGTACTAATTGCTCAGGCAGCTGAGAAATCCGGTATTAAGATCTCCGAAAGTGATATTAATAGAATTATTAAGGCTCAGAAAAAGAGTGCAGAAGCTCAGCTACATCAAAGAATAAGTGACAATCAGTTTAAGCAGTTAATTATCAATCAAACCAATGGTAGTTGGGATCTATACATAAAGGGTATCAGTGAGCAGCTGTTACAGCAGTCTTACATTACTCAAAACAAGAAATCGTTTTTTAACAGTATTAGTATACCTACAAGTGAAGAAATTGAGATAAAATACAAAGAAAATATGCAACTCTTTTTTAATACTGAATATCTAAGAGTAAGTATGATATTTATTCCTGTACTGAATAAAAACCAGGAAGCAAGTGCTGCAGCAAGAACCAGGCTTGAAAAAGCATATAACGAACTTAAAAATGGTAATATTAGTTTTGATGATGCTGTTTTAAAATATTCCGAAGAAGAGAATATTAAGTATAGGGGCGGAGATATTGGATATGTTGGCAGGGATAATAGTAATTTAAAGATGCAGCTTGGGAAAGTATTTTTTAATAAAATGTTTAAACTTTCTGAAAATGAGATATCTGATGTTTTAGAATCAAATTCAGGTTTTCATATTTTAAAGATAACAGAAAAAATTGAACCAGGACTTCTCACCCTTGATGATAAAATTAAACCGGACAGCAATATTCCTGTCAGAGATTATATAAAAAACGGCATACTTCAGGAAAGACAGCAGATTGCACTTGAGAAAGCCCTGAAAGAAATCAACCTGGAATTGAGACAACAGGCAGAAATAATATATTTTTAGCAGGAACAATATGAGTTCACGTAGAAAAGCACGTATACTTGCATTTCAGACATTATTCAGTAAAGACTTTAATAATATAAGCGTTGAAGATCTTATTCGATTTGACTGGATGGATGAAGAAAGATTAAACAACTATGATGATGAAACAATTACATTTGCAAAATTACTCATTATAGGAACTTTGGAAAATCTCGAAGATATTGACAGTGCAATTAAGAAACAATTAAAAAGCTGGGATTTCAACCGTATTGTAAAGGTTGAACTGGCTATACTTCGAATTAGTGTTTATTCTATTTTTTATCAAAAAGATATACCTACTGCAGTAACAATAAATGAAGCAATTGATATTGCTAAAGACTACGGCAGTGATGAAGCATACCGCTTTATTAACGGTGTCCTGGATGGAATAAGAAAAGCTAGAAATTTATGACTTTCAGAAATAAGGTAATAATCATAGTTGTAATAATAATTATTATTTCCTTAATTATTTTTTCTTTAATATATTACAAAAATATTAGTCAGAAAGCTGAATTTTCTAATATGATTATTGAAATTGATACACTTATTGATTTAAATCTTGTTAATAAAGCTGATGAATTATTATTTAGAGCATGTAAATTTGCAGTAATTCCTGTTCAGTATAAACGTCTTTTAAAAAGAGCTTTGATATTGAAGGGTTCTGATAATCTGGAAAATATTTCTCTAATTGCATATAAAAAATACCCTGAAGATGAATTAATATTATCCACATATATGTACATATTACTTAATACAGGAAAGATTGATGCTGCCTCTTCAATTCTACTAAGTCAGGAGAAAAAATTACTTCCGGAAAGCTTAATTATCGAAACTAATATTAAGACTAAAAATTATCATGATAGTAACAATTTGTTATATCAGGGGATAACAGATAAAAGTATTTCATTGTATCGAAAATTATATAAGCTTACAAATAATAATAAATTTTTGCTTAATGCAGTATTGCTATCTCTTGAAAATGGTGAATTTGAATCTGCAGATACTATTTTTTCAGAAGAAGTGTCTTGTAGTTCACAATATCGGAATTTACAATTTCTTATTAAATATGACAGTGGAAAATATGATAAAGCTTTGGAGATGCTTGATATTTATGATTGTGGATTCAGTATCAGGGAGTTGCTGTTACTGCGAATTGATATACAAATCAGACAGGGATTCTATAAAAAAGCACAGACATCAATAAAAGAGTTTCTTGACATATATCCGGATTATTCCTGGATTCCCTATTATAATTATATTTGGCTTAATACTGTAGATGCTGTTTATCTGGATATTGCGATTGTAGAAAAAGGAATTAAAATTTATCCGAATAATAAAAAAATGATGCTCATGATAATGCATTATTATGAAAAACATGAAATGAACGAAAAAGCAATTGATATATTAGAAGATTATATTTTAATGAATAAAAAAGATAATGAGCTTGATATCATTCTTAAAGAGTTAAAAGGTACAAAAGATCCTAAATATATGCTAAATATTCTTAGAGATTTTGTAAATCAAAATCCTGAGAATATCAGTGCCTCAAGATATCTTGCCTGGAATATCTTCCTGAATAACGATATCCAGCATCTACAGGAATTTCTTAATCAGATAGAAGGAGCTCCTGGATGGATTAAGTTTTTCCAGGCTTTAATTTCTGTGTATAACGGAGAAATAACAATTGCTATTGAAGAATTTCATTCTTCATACGAAGTTGATCCTCAATGGGAAACACTCTATAATCTTGCTGTAATATCAGAATATACGAATAATTATCAGAATGCTATTGAATATTATCAGAATGCAGAAAATAGTTTAGCTAATACTAAAGAGAATAAAATTATAAAATCTATTATAAGAACTGAATTAGCCTTTTTATTCTATAAAATCAAGGATTATGACAATACATACAGAGAAGTAAGAAATGCGCTTGATTTGGATATTGATAACCTTAAAGCAAATCTATTGTTGAAAAAACTGGAATCAGTTACATTTTAATATTTCATTCTTTAAGTTGGCAATATATTTGAAATCTGATATTATGTTTCTAAAAATATAAGATATTAAACAATCTTATAAATGCATAGTCTTAATATTTGGAGCTTGTTTTGATAAAACTAAAATCTATAAATGAAATTAATGGCATTAGAGAATCGTGTAAATTCCTTGCAGAAACACATAAAGAACTTGAAAAACTTGTTGAACCGGGTATAACAACAATAGAATTGGATCGTTTTGCTAAAAATTATATTGTAAAAAGGGGTGGTAGGCCGGCTTTTTTAAATTATATGGGATATCCGGCATCATTGTGTACTTCTATCAATGAAGTTGTAATACATGGCATCCCGTCAAAGAGAAAACTAAAAGAAGGAGATATCGTAAGTCTCGATCTTGGAATTGATTATAAAGGGTTTTTTAGTGATTCTGCTTTAACGCATCCCGTTGGGAAAATATCAAAAGAAGCAGAAAATCTAATTCGAATAACAAAAGAATCACTTTATCTTGGGATCGAAAAGGCTGTTCTTGGTAATAGAATACATGATATTTCAAGAGCAGTTTATAATCATGCAAAAAGCTATAATTATGGTGTAGTAAGAGATTTTTGCGGTCATGGAGTAGGTTTCAGTCCTCATGAATCACCACAAGTGCCAAATTATGTTGGATCGGGTCCAAATCCACGAATTAAAAAAGGATTGGTTATAGCTATAGAACCTATGATAAACTTAGGTGTGGATGAGGTAAGGGTTCTTAATGACGACTGGACTGTGAAGACTATGGATAACAAAATCTCTGCTCATTGGGAACATACAATTGCCGTATTTGAAGACCACACTG
>JAUVLL010000368.1 GCA_030600745.1 Spirochaetaceae bacterium
CATTGTATTAAATGTCATCCCAACACTGTTCATGGCCATAAAAGCGATAAATAGTGAAAAAGGTATAATTAAAGCTGTAATTAATGCTTCCTTTAAACCTAAAAAGAGAAACAGAACCAGCACAACTATAAGCAGCCCGGATATTGCATTGCCAAGAACATCATCAAGATCCTCCTGAACAGAAACGGCATCATCCTGAATTACAAGAACATCAAGATCTTTCGGGAAACGTCCATCATCAAGATTACTTATAATTTTGTTAACTTCCACACTGGGTCCAATAATATCTGTTCCTCCGTCCCTGTAAAGGGAAAGAGTAATTGCCGACTTCATAGCAGCATCTTCAGTCGCAAGGTTAACAGAACGTCTTGAGTAGTTTGTTCTTGGTTTATAGGTCTCCTCTACTACTGCAAGGTCTTTAAGAAAATGTGTGCCGCCACCGGGAAGAGGAATAAGGGTCCTTTTAATTTCATCAATATCGGCATAGGCTCCTAAAACCCTAACGTAGTAGTGCATTCCATCCAAAATAACATCCCCTGCAGGGGTATCTTTATGTCTTAACCTTACAGCCTGTAGTAAATCGTCAACTGTTAAATTAAATTCTGCCAATCTGGCAGGATCAAATGTAATCCTTATTTCCGGTATCCTTTCGCCGGAAATTTTAACATCATTTACACCACTAATTGACAATAGATCATCCATCATCATATCTGCAGCATCTTTAAGTTCCAAAGGTGTCAGGTCTCCACTAAGACTGAGAACCATAAAAGCACGATTTGCTGTAGTAGAAACTTTTATAGATGGTGATTCAACTTCATCAGGAAGATCTCTTACAGAAAGAACAGCCTGATTTACTTCATTTATTTTATCCTCAATATTTACTTCCGGATAAAAATCAAGCTGGATCTCTGATCTGCCGGCGAGGGAGGAAGATGTAAGAAATTCTATATCATCTATTCCAGATAAAACTGCTTCCAGTTTGTTAGTAACAAGAGATTCAACATCCTCAGGGGATGCTCCGGTATATGTAGTATTTACCTTAATTTTAGGAAAAACTACTTCCGGTTTAGACTCCCTGGGAAGAATTTGATAAAAATAAACCCCCAAAAGAATCAGAATAACCATACCCAGATAAACTATTCGATAACGGTCAATACTGAGGGAAGATATCCTGTTTAGCAGACCCTTTTTTTCACTCATATCCACTCCTTTATAAAATTCAAAATATAAAGTTATGTAATTTTGTTATGTATATAATAATACTAATATATGAACGAAATGTGAATATTAAAATAAATATCTCTAAAAACAGCTATTACCCAGCCTGAAACTGTGAAGCATTATTCCTTACAAGATACTCAAAGGCTGTAAGCCATTTATAAGCACTAAACCGCTTTGATCTGCCCTTTATTGTATACATAGTGCCTTCATGGTAAAACTCAAGTCTCTCTTTATTTTGAATGTTCAGTCCTGTAATTTGATCCAGAGGAAATAATTTTACTATTATTCCTGTATTATCTCTTATTGTCAGTGCTTCGCCGGTTAGGCCAAGAGAACCGGATATAAGATATTTTAGCTTGTTACTTTTGTATCCAGTGTGGAAAACAAGATTTTCATCTATTATCAGGACATTTCCACCATTAATGGAATTATTCAGAAGTTTATACAAATTTTCCTGCTGCCATCTGTTCCAATCCCTGATATTATCAAAAATCACATCATTTTTTTTACTGTCAAAACTTCGAAGGAGATTGTATTCCAGCTCATAACCGCATTCTGTACAATAAAAAGCCTTTCCTTCTGAATACATTGTCCCTATCTTTTTGCATGAGGGACAGGTATAAAGAACCTGTTCCAGATATTCTGCCGATTTCTTACCCTTAAATTCAATAGCAGCTTTTTCCTGATATTCAATCTCATCAAAAAACAAAGCATCAGCAAGTTTTCGATGTATTTCATCTACTTTCATACGTTTAAGTTCATCTCCGGAAAAAAGAATTTTGTAATCCATTAAAACCTTTCCCTTCTGAATATGAAAGCTCCACCGGGGCTGACTGAAAAACCCGCCCTTAAAAACTACTGTCACAACCGGAACTTTAAGCATCCGGATAAGTTTGGAAGTTGAATATACCAATGGAAGTGTAACTCCATCCCATGTACGTCTGCCCTCTGGAAATATTCCAATAATATCACCTCTGTCTTTTATTCGAATAATATTTTTTAGAGCATCAATGTCTGATTGGGCCTTAGTCTTTGGGATGGCTCCCAGCAGCAGCATAAGGAACTTAAAAAAATAGGATCTGAAGACTGCATCAGAAGCAATATAAAAAATTTGATGTTTAATATAAATACCTACCATAAAAGGATCCCAAAACCCCTGATGGTTAGGTAAAATAAGATAAGGAGGTTTAAGATTCCTCACCTCATCAGGAATATTTGCTTCGAGACTGAACTGTTTCTCCAGCCAGAGTCTCAAAACTGGTTTTATTATATTATAAAACCAGCTATTCAGACTTATTCTTTTTCTCTTTCCGGTCATTTTATCTCCAGATGTGTCTACATGTTGCAAAATATGGTAAATAACTGTATTAATTATAGCAGATATTAGATATAGTTAAAGAGGTATTTTGTGAGTATTCAATGGACAATGTTTATAAACCTTGGAATTATTTCTGCAAGTCTGATTCTGGCAACATGGAT
>JAUVLL010000229.1 GCA_030600745.1 Spirochaetaceae bacterium
AATCGGTTAACAATGTGGCAGCAAGAGCTCCACTGGCCCATCCAAACTGCACCCACTTTTCCGGTGACCATTCTCTAAGAATACCGTAGAGCATACCTCCTACAAAACCGTCACCACCGCCTATTCTGTCCAGAACACCAATTTCCCGGGGTTCTTCAACGTAGTAGTTCTCTCCTTCCGCCATTATAGCTCCCCAGAGATGGCTGTTTGTACTTACAACCTCTCGAAGTGTAGTAGCAAAAACAGAAGTTCCGGGAAATGTTTTTTTTGCACTTTCGATCATCCCCTTAAAGCCATCAATTTTAGCTGCAATATCTTTTCCCCCTGCTTCAGGTCCTTTGAGACCAAGACATAACTGGAAGTCTTCCTCATTTCCTACAAGAATATCGCTTATAGAAGCTATTTCGGTAAATATTTCCCGTAACTCTTCTTCTCTATTTTTCCAGAAGGAGGCCCTGTAATTAAGATCAAAAGAGATTGCTGTTCCATATTTCTTTGCTGCCCGGACAAGTTCCAGGGTGAACCTGCTGGTTTCTTTGGACAAAGCACCAACAAGACCGGAAAGATGGACAATCTGAACCCCCTCTTCTCCAAATATTTTATCAAGATCAAAGTATTCTACATTCAGTAAGCGACCAACCTCTCCTGCTCTGTCGTTATTAACCCTGGGACCTCTTGAACCGTATCCACTGTCTGCAATATTTATCTGATGTCGTACACCCCAGGGACCATCGGGTACAATTTCCGGTCCTTCATAATCCATGTGCCGACCCACAAGGTTATCTTTAATAAAGCGTGCGACAGGACTCCCCTTTACAAAAGCAGTAAGAACTTTTACCGACAGTCCAAGATAGGAAGCAACACTGGCTACATTAGTCTCTGCGCTTGTTGCCGTCATTTTAAATGTATCACTTGAATGAACAGGTTGACCATTTGCCGGAGTTAATCTGACTCCCATACTGGTAGGTACCAACAGTGCATATTTACAATTTTTACGTAGCTGAATACTCATTGTTCTTCTCCTTAAATTCTTTTGCAGACCGCTTGATCAATCCAGAAACAACGGTTTAATGTGTCGTTCATACAAGTTTTCTGTTACATTCCTTCCAACAATATCAGAATTTTCCACCAGAGCATTCAGATACCTGTCTCCCATTTCTGATGCAACCTTATAGCCAACATGCAGTAGTTGTCTGATATGCATATTGTATTCCGGGTTGTTCTGATCGTGACGGAGAGCAGAAGCATACTGTTTGCCGGTCCAGGAACTGACCTCTGCTGCATCCGGCAGTTTTGATCTGTCAATATCAATAACTGTTGCATATGGCTCTGCAAGTTCCTCATAACGATTTAATGCAGAACTGTATATCTCTTTTGCTATCATCAGTCCTTCTGTTCCTGATTCTGCAAGACCGATTAGTTCTTCCAGCCAGGTTGTCCCGGCCGTTTTAACGTGCACACCGGCATTGTGTTTGCGTATACATTTTCTGATAGACGGGTAGATGGAAAACTTGTCACTTCCTGAGTGAACACTTAGTTTAAGATTTGCAGGAAGGTCAAACTTTTTTACAGCCCAGGCTATTACACATATGTCATCATTGAACTCTTTATCGAATTTTTCAAGGTCTCCCGCATAATCCACACCCTTGTTAAAACGGCCGGTAAATTTAGGAGCAATGGTTTGAACAGGTATTCCCTCTTTTGCTATTGCAGAAAGAATAAACAGAAGTTCTTCCGGGGTCTGGGGCAGATCAGTCTCATCCATGGAGACTTCAGTAATAAAATTCCCCTTTCCTTTTTTTTGTTCTATGTGTCTGTAAATTCTGCCTGCCTCTTTTACTGCATACAGATATCTTTCAGCTACCTTTTTTATACTCTCCCCGGAAATTATAAGAGGGTTCTCAATCCCGGAAATATTTAATTTACCACAATAGATAAGGTTTTCTTTTACAAACTCGGTTATTTCATTTTTCTGTGCTTTTCCCCCAATAAAATCTGCAACATCCAGGGTAAAAAAATCCGAAGAATCCATAAACAGATCTACTGTTTTAAGACCTATATGATCGGCATCCACATAGTAACTGCCTTTCCACCCTGCTGCTTTGACAGCTGCATCGGCAGCAGCTCTGACAGAAGCGGGATCGGTATGAATTATTGCATGTTCTCTGTAGGATTTGTTCCAGATAATTGCTAATTCTTTTCCTTCAGATCCGGCTTTTATTACAGATCGTAATTGCGCCCCTGCCTGTTTACCAAATCGGTCTCCAGTACCTATAGAGTATTTTTCAAGTAACATAATCAGTTCTCCTATTCAACATCGATGCCGAAGTAATTTACAGCATTGTTATAACTTATATCCTCAACCATTTTTCCAAGAAGGCTATAATCCTCAGGGGCTTCCCCGTTCTCAACCCAGCCCCCAATAAGATTACAGAGTATTCTTCGAAAGTATTCATGCCGTGGGAATGAAAGAAAGCTTCGGGAGTCGGTAAGCATCCCCACAAATCTGGAAAGAAGACCCAGATTTGCCAGGGAAGACATCTGCATCTCCATTCCATCTTTCTGATCGTTAAACCACCATCCGGACCCAAACTGAATTTTACCTGGTATTTCTCCACCCTGGAAGTTTCCAATTAAAGTTCCTATCAGGTAGTTGTCCCGGGGATTAAGTCCATAGATAATTGTCTTTGGCAGTTCATTGGTTATATCCAGACTATTAAGGAATTTTGAAAGAGGTTCTGCAACCTCTCCATCAGCAATGGAATCAAAACCTGTATCCGGTCCAAGGGAACGATACATCCTGCTGTTATTGTTGCGTAATGCTCCAAAATGAATCTGCATGGTCCATCCTGCCTTTGCATTCATCTTTCCTATTTCCTTTAGTACAGCAGTTTTAAGCTTTACAATTTCTTCTGATTCAAGAATGTTCCCATTTAGTATTTTTTTAAAAAGTTTATCCCTTTCATCTGAATTTGATTCTTTATAAATGGGAAGCACCAGAGCATGATCAGATATTCGGCAACCAAGGTCATTAAAAAAATCATGACGATTTTTAAGTGCATCCAGATAAGAATCGTAATCTGTAATATTTATCCCGGATATACCGGAAAGGTTTTGCAGATACTTATTCAATTCCACAGTGTTCTCAAATGCCAAAGCCTTGTCAGGCCGATAAGTTGGAAGAACTTTTGTATCCAGATCACCATCTTCCTTAATTTTTATATGATTTCTGAGTGAATCAACAGGATCATCTGTGGTACAAACTACCTTTACATTTGATTTTGCAAGGAGAGACTTTACACTGAATTCATCTTTCTGCAGGGAATTCATTGTTTTACTGAAAATATAGTGAGCAGTCGAAGGAGAGAGAATATCAGTTATTCCAAAGTATCTCTGCAGTTCCAGATGGGTCCAGTGATAAAGGGGGTTGCCTATTGTATAGGGAACTGTTGCTGCCCAGGCTTCAAATTTTTCACTATCTGAGGCATTTCCGGTTATTTTGGATTCAGATATTCCATTTGTTCTCATTGCCCGCCATTTATAATGGTCACCATTCAGCCAAACTTGCGAGAGATTTGCATATTTCAGATCTTCTGCAATTTCTGCAGGGGGCAAGTGGCAATGGAAATCGAAAATCGGCATATCTTTAGCATATTCATGATAAAGCCTCTGGGCTGCCCCTGTAGTCAGGAGGAAATCTTCATCTAAAAATGGTTTCATTTTTTTACCTCTTTTTATTCTGCAAGGATTATTTCAAGTCCAATTCCTGTCAGATCTTCCGAATTTTTATACCCTGAATCGGTAATCAGTATATCAACATCCCCAGCCCTTGCAAAAACAGAAAATGCTGTATGTCCAAGTTTTGTACTATCCGCAAGAATAACTCTTCTTCCCGATACCCTTAACACCTGCTGTTTAAGCTGTGATTCAAGTATATTCTGAGATGAGAATACCCCCCGGGACAGTATCCCTGTAGATCCAAGGAAGGATGTTTCGATCTGAAAATTTTTAAGTGTTTCTATCGGCAGTGGTCCCAGAAATGATCCTGCTTCTTTTCTGTAATTACCACCAAGGGATACCAGTGATATGCTGGACTCCTCTGCAAGTACGTTCATTACTTCCAGTGAATTGGTTATTACTCTGATCGACATATTTCTTATCTGTTCTGCAAGGTATTTGCAGGTACTTCCTGAATCAAGGTAAATTGTATCTTCCTCTCTGACCAAAGATTTGGCTCTTGCAGCAATAGCTTTTTTCTTTTCAATATTTATATTTTTTCTTACATTAAGTGTTCTAAGGGTTCTGGCATCTTCAGCAAGCCCTGCCCCACCATGAGATCTTGTAATATACCCCATCTCTTCGAGTATACTCAGGTCCTTTCGGATTGTTACTTCGGAAACTTTGAGCCTGGCTGTTAGATCCTGTACAGAAATTGTTCTTAACCGGGTTATAATTTTAAGAATTTCCTCATGCCTGGGTATATGTTTCACACTTACGTTTCCTTCCGATATACAGACTATAAGCAAATATAATAATAGTCAATATTTAATCAGAAAAAGTATATGAGTCTTTATCTGCACTTGACCCAATTTGCAATTGTAATTACACTTTCAATTACTTCTGAGATATGTAAGTAAAGGAAAGCAGGATTATGAATAACCCTTCAGAAATTCTTAAAGCTATGAAACCGGAAAAAAACTTCTTTATTGGTATAGACTCTGATGGCTGTGCATTTGATACCATGGAGATAAAACATAAAGAGTGCTTCTGCCCTGCTTTTATAAATCACTTTAATTTACAGACAGTATCGAAATATGCCAGAGAAGCCTGGGAATTTGTCAATCTATATTCAAGAACCAGAGGGACAAACAGGTTTCTCGCGCTAATTCGAGCTATGGATCTATTAAGAGAAAGAGAAGAGGTTTCCGGTCGTAATCAAATGATCCCCTCCATGCAGAGTCTTATAGAGTGGGTTAAAGTTGAATCTAAACTGGGAAATCCTGCACTGAGAAATGTAATTGACAGCAACCTGGACAGCGATCTCACTGTAGTGTACAACTGGTCAACTGATGTAAATAGGGCTATTGAAAAAATTGTGCGCAATGTTTCCCCTTTTCCACTTGTAAAAGAAAGTCTGGAGGAAATTCAAAAATTGGCAGATTCAATTGTAGTTTCCCAGACACCCATAGAGGCTTTGGAAAGGGAATGGAAAGAACATGAAATAGCCGGATATGTAAAAATAATTGCCGGTCAGGAGATGGGTACCAAAACGGAGCATCTGCTTTATGCCGCAAAGGGGAAATACGATAATGATAAGATTCTGATGATTGGGGATGCTCCTGGGGATCTGCAAGCGGCAAAAAATAATAATGCTCTCTACTTTCCAATAATACCGGGACAGGAAGAGAAATCCTGGGAACTTTTTTACAATGAGGGACTACCCAGATTTTTTAATGGCAGTTATGCAGGAGAATATGAAGAAAAGCTTGTGAATGATTTTTATGCCTTTCTACCGGAATTACCTAAATGGCATTAGAAAAAAGGCCAAAGATATACTATATTTAAATGGAGGAAATCATAATGAAGTTGAATTTAAATGATTTAGTAAATAATGATGATTGGAAGAAAAATAGTTACAAGCTTCCTTCCTACAATATTGAGGAAGTAAAGCAAAGGACAATAAAAAAACCTGTCTGGATACATTTTGGAGCAGGTAACATTTTCAGAGCGTTTCCTGCTGTTCTT
>JAUVLL010000358.1 GCA_030600745.1 Spirochaetaceae bacterium
GAATTTTGTAGTAATTTTGAATATCTGTTTACAGATATTGATGATACTATTACAACAGACGGTATGATGCCGCCGGGAACTCTTCAGGATGTATGGAAACTGAAGGAAGCAGGAATCAGCATTGTGCTGGTAACAGGAAGACCTGCGGGCTGGTGTGATTATTTTGCGAGGATGTGGCCGATAGCAGGTATTATAGGGGAGAATGGAGCTTTCTATTTTTCTTATAACCGAGTAGATAAGAAGATGAAACGGATATATCTTCAGACAGATGCAGAGAGGAAAGCAGGGAAGGAAGGTCTTGATAATATCAGAAAAAGAGTTATTTCTGAAGTACCCGGATGTGGTATTTCAGCAGATCAGCCTTTCCGGATTTCAGATCTTGCCATTGATTTTTGTGAAGATGTCCCTCCTTTGGGGGATGACTCTATCAATAAAATATGCAGAATTATTGAAGAGGAAGGTGCAGTATATAAAGTTTCCAGTATCCATATAAACTGCTGGTATGGTGAATATGATAAACTTACATGTTTTGACTGGTTTCTTAAGGACTTTGCAGGGGATTCTCTTGAAAATATGCAGGAGAAAGTTTTATATATTGGAGATTCACCAAATGATGAACCTATGTTTAAGAGACTTAAATACAGTGCTGCAGTAAACAATATTGTCAATTTTCTGGACAGGATGGAACATTATCCTGCATATAAGTCATCGAGGAATTCCGGTGAGGGATTTAAGGAGATCGTGGATACGATTTTAACAAAAAAAGGATATTAAACCGTGTAGGGGCAGGTCGTGACCTGCCCCTACACGTGGTTTTAATATAAAAAAACAAAAAGCGATAAAATAGGCGATACAAAGTATCGGGAACCTGTTTTAGTCGCAAAGGAGATAGTAAATGAAAAAATTACTACTAATTCTCGTGATTCTGCTTGTTGTAGCAGGAGCAGCTTTTGCTGCAGGACAGAAAGATGTTGACACAACGGAACCTGAATGTGCAAGCAGAGGTCTGCTTGACGTTGGATACTGTGACGAAAATGGGGACTTAGTTGCAGATGCACCTAAAAATGAAGCAAACATCAAAGACCCTGATGTTCTGTTTTTTACCTACACACCTCTGGAAGATCCAGCTGTTTACGTTGATATGTTTCAGCCATTCCTGGATCATATTGCAAAGGTAACAGGGAAAGAAGTGCGTTACTACACAACCCAGTCCTACGCTGCAGAAATTGAAGCAATGAGATCCGGAAGACTGAATATTGCAGGTATTTCCACAGGACCTACATGTTTTGCTGTAAACCTTGCAGGATATATTCCCTTTTCTATAATGGGAACTACTGATGGCAATTATGGTTACAGACTACAGATTATTGTTCCAATGGACAGTGATATCCGGACAATTGCTGATCTTAAAGGAAAAACAGTTGCTCATACTGAAGAATCTTCAAATTCCGGAAATATGGCCCCACGTGCACTTTTCCCTGGAGAAGGGATTGTTCCTGGCGAGGACTATGAAATAGTATTCTCAGGTGGTCATGATTCAAGTATTCTCGGTGTCTTTAACGGTGACTATGAAGCAGCAGCTATTGCTTCTTCCGTTCTTGATAGAATGGTAGACAGAGAAGTTGTTTCTATGGATAAAATACGGGTTATATTTAACAGTTCCTACTTTCCAACAACATCTTTTGGTTATGGTCATAACCTTTCCGCAGAACTTAAAGCAAATATCGAAAAAGCTTTTTTTACATATCCGTTTGCAGGAACACCATTAGGTGAAGAATTTTCTGCTGTTGATGGTTTTATACCTGTTGACTACAAGACTTTCTGGGCTCCAATAAGAACAATCCAGGAATTTAACAACACAAAATATACTTTTGATGATCTTTAATAGATAGTAGAAGTAATTTATATTTGGCTTAAAACTTATTCATAGAGAAACCTTCGATTGTATCGGAGGTTTCTGTACAATTAGAATTGATAAGATAACAGGAGACAGGAATAAATATGTTAAGCGTTAAGAATCTGGATAAAACCTATCCTACCGGACAGCATGCACTAAAGGGGTGTTCTCTGGATATTGACAAGGCACAGATAGTATCTATTTTTGGACCATCTGGTGCCGGTAAAAGTACATTTATCCGATGTATCAACAGACTTGTTGAACCATCCGGTGGTGAAGTAATTCTTGATGGGTTGGAAATAACCGGTTTAAAGG
Organism: Spirochaetaceae bacterium; assembly: GCA_030600745.1. GTDB lineage: Bacteria > Spirochaetota > Spirochaetia > B11-G9 > B11-G9 > JAJRQE01. The sequence goes on from JAUVLL010000358.1 coordinate 2,213, forward strand.
GTAAAGATCTTCACAAGGCCAGAAGACAGATGGGAATGATATTTCAGGAGTACAATCTAATTGAGCGTCTTACTGTAATGGAGAATGTTCTTTCCGGACGTTTAGGTTATGTAGGATTATTTAATGCCATGTTCCGACACTTTCCACAGGACACTGTGGATGAAGCCTTTTCCCTGCTCGAAAGAGTAGGGTTAAAAGGTTATCATAATCAGCGCGCTGATGCCCTCTCCGGAGGGCAGCGCCAGCGTGTTGGAATAGTGAGAGCATTAATTCAGCACCCAAAAATACTTCTGGTAGATGAACCTACCAGCGGACTTGATCCGAAAACTGCAATGATTATAATGAAATTAATAAAAGATCTTGCCATAGAGAAGGGAATTCCAGCTATAATAAATATTCATGATGTTAAACTGGGGCAGGACTATGCAGACAGGATAATCGGAATGACAGATGGTGTAATTGTGTTTGACGGACCTCCGTCAAAAGTTACTGCAGAAACACTTACTATGATTTACGGTGAGGAAGATTGGTCAAAAACAATTAGAAAAGTCGAAGACGAGGAGGAGTAAGGTGAGTACTACCTCAGCATCTAACGTCTGGAAACGTGATCATTTCATTAAAAATCCCTTGCTCCGCTGGATTATTATTTTACTTAGTGCAGCTTATCTGATATATGCACTCAACGATATGAACTTTAATCTGGCAAGGATGAAAACCGGCTTGCCATGGGCTGTAGATTTTTTTCAAAGAATGTTTCCACC
>JAUVLL010000194.1 GCA_030600745.1 Spirochaetaceae bacterium
AAATTTTGCATGTGCTCTATTAGATGAAGCCCTTTCCTTATTTTTAAATGGAGAATCGGATGTAGCAAGATTAGTATTAAGAGATTTAGTAAATTCAACTGTAGGATTTGAATATTTAGCTACCGAAATCGAAAAACCCAGTAAAAGTCTGCATCGTATGTTATCTGCAAAAGGAAATCCTACAATGAATAATCTAACTAATATTTTTACAGTACTAAGACAAAAACTTAATGTAAATATAGAGGTTCATACAGTACCTTTACATTAAAATTTATTAATAACCATAGACATATGCACAAAAATCAGTGAAAATAACTGATATTGAAAAAGATATTTGCATTTAACAGATTTAAGCAGCCTCTCCGTATTTCTGCAGTGGTGTTCTCCACCCTTAGTCATCTTATTTCCATACTGCTGTTCAGTCTTTATTACACAAATCTGGAAGTCGGATACCACTTTCTAGGGCAGTTTTATGCCCTGGTTCTGTTTTCCCTTATTTTCAGCCTGATGCTCTTTTTTATTCATGAAACCCGTACTCAATTAATAATCCTTTTCTTACGCTATCTTCTTCTATTTCTAATAGGATATCCCCTGGGTAATTATATTGGAATAGAACTTATTTTATACTCTTCACTGGTAATCGAAATCTCATTCTATCTCTCATTTCCCGGTAATCTGATAGTACAGTCCATTATCTTTTTTCTTTTTATACTAACCCAGGGAGATGTATCTGCATGGCAGCTGAATATCAGCAGAGTCTCCATCCATGATTTAATAGCAACAACGGTATACAGCCTGACTATAATTACCGTTTCTCTAATGTTTAAACAGAGCACAACAAAAGGTATTGAAAAAACAAAAAGAATTATACATCTTGATTCTGCAATCACTCAACTTACTGATGCTAATATTGGATTTCAAAGCTATGTAAAAACCCTGGAAATGCAGACACTGATTGAGGAACGTAAACGTGTATCCAGAGAAATTCACGATACTGTAGGATATGTTCTTACAAATATTATAATGATGATGGAAGCTGCCGCTCTTCTTCCAAATGAAAAAAAAACCAAACGAAATGAAATACTCTTAACGGCAAGGAACCAGGCTCAGAAAGGGCTTTCAGAAACAAGAGCCGCTCTGCGACTTCTTCGAAATGAAAGAATTGTGAAAACCTATGGTACTAATATGATTAAAGAACTGGTCTCAGTATTCCAGGAGGCCACCGGCATTGAGATACAGGTCGAGTACGGTAATTTGGCCGGTTTTACAAATGACAGGATAGATGCTATTATTTTTAGGACAATCCAGGAAGGAATGACAAACGCATTCCGTCATGGGATGGCAACAGTTATTAGAATTAACTTCTGGATTTCCGGGAAAAAATTGAGAGTATCGATACACGATAATGGTATAGGATCCAAGGAGATTGTTGATGGTATCGGAGTTGCTGGAATGAGGGAACGTATTTCTGATATTGGAGGTACTATCGATATCAGGAATGTGGACGATGGATTTAAAATTGATGTAGAAATACCCCTGGAGTAAAGAATTGGATGAAATCAAGGTTCTTCTGGTAGATGATCAGATACTCTTTATCGAAAGTCTTAAAGCCGTCATTGAAACACTGACAGAGGATATTCGAATAATAAATATTGCACATAACGGGCTGGAGACCATCAAAATGGTAAAGAAAGAAACACCGGACATCATACTACTTGATGTTCGGATGCCGGGAATGGACGGTGTCGAAACTGTAAAGATACTCCACCGGAAATATCCGCAGATAAAAATTATGATGCTTACAACATTTGATGATGATTTTTATGTTCACGAAGCCCTTGAACATGGAGCAGCGGGATATATGCTTAAAGATGTACCCCCGGCAGATCTTATCAATTCAATCAGGGCACTGAATAATGGAACAATTCAAATGTCCCCCCGGATAATGGTTAAATTAATGGATCATTCGGGAGGTGAGAGTTCTCATTATGATCCCTATAGAGCTTCCAGAGAGATAGAAAAACTAAGCCGGCGGGAACAGGAAGTTCTGCTTCTGATCTCCCGGAATATGGATAATTCAGAAATTGCAGAAAAGTTCTTTATCGCTGAGCAGACAGTCAAAAACCATATAAGCAGTATTTATTCCAAACTTGGAATACATGATCGATCAGTTGCAATAAAGATGGCCAAAACCGCTAACCTGGAAGACAGGTTTACTTATCTGGCCTGACGACCCCAGGCAGATAAGGGGAGAACGGAGTAGGGAGAATGGAGATCGGGGGATTTCGGTTTTCTGTATCTGGTTTCCAAATTCAGGGCGCAAGGCATTGCACAACTACCCCTTCCTTCCGTCTCCGTTCTCCCTTTTCCAGTACCAGTACTATAAAAACAGTACTGACATAGTACTAAAATGATGTTGCCTACTATCAGACCTAGTTCTAGTATAAAAAATACAAACAATAAAAAAGGAGTCTTTTATGAAAAAAGCAATTCTAATCATCCTGGCTTCTCTATTAATTCTACTCCCACTGAGTGTATTTGCAGGTGGAGCAGAAGAAGTACAGGAAGCAGGACCCGTATCATTCGATTTCTGGACTACAGAAACACAGTCAGACAGAATGGCAACAATTCAGGTTCTTATTGACACTTATACAACTCTTTATCCTGATGTATCCATCAATCTGGTTGCAGTGGATGAAAACGATCTGGCAACCCATGTACAGACTGCATCTGCAGCCGGAACTCTTCCTGCAATGTTTGAAGCTCCCGCAGAAACAGCAGTTGCATTCGGGGTTGAAGGAATTTTGGATACAGCAGCAGTAACAGACATTGTAAATGGAATAGGCAAAGACAAGTTCTATCAGGGAGCTCTAAAGGTCCTCGAAACCAGTGCTAAAGACGGCTACTATGCACTCCCCTATCATGGATGGGTACAGGGTTTATGGTACAGAGCAGACTGGTTTGAAGAAGCCGGACTTGAACCACCAGCAACATGGGAAGCAACACTTAAAGCTGCAAAGTACTTCTATAAACCAGATGAAAATCAGTATGGTATACTTGTAGGAACAAAGCCGGAAGGTTATGCCGAACAATGTTTTACACCAATAGCTATGGCAAATAATGCCGCCCTTTTTGATAAAGATGGAAAGCTGGTATTCAACTCTCCTGAAATGAAGGAAGCTGTAGAATACTATGCTGAACTTGCAAAATACAATCCTCCGGGACCACAGACATGGAGAGCAAGAGACTACTATCTACAGGGAAAGCTGGCGATGTTCTACTACTCTACCTATATTATGGACGACCTTGCACTTCAGGAAGTTGCAGCAGGTTCTCTTACATCTGAAAACTTTGAGAATCTGAAAGGGTCCGGGTTTGATCCTGAACTTGTTGATAAAACAAAACTTGCACCAATTATGACAAACAAAGCATCTGCAGGATACGGAACAGTTGTTGCTTTCGGTCTTTTCAACCAGGATGACAGTGCAAAAACTGCTGCTGCAAAAAACTTTATCAAGTATCTCTATACTCAAAATGCTTATATAACCTTTCTTCATATGGCACCGGGCGGGATGAATCCTATGCTTAAAGAAATTTCAACAAATGCAAGGTTTCAGAACGATCCCAAGGGTATCTTTAAGCACTATGGCGCTGAAAAGATGGGTGAAATTATCCAGGGTCTGGACAGTATTGAAACATTCAGTATTGTAGACGGAAACAGAATGGAAGCTGCAAGTGTTATTACTGCACAGCAAATTATTCCTCAGATGTTGTACAAAGTTACACAGGAAGGAATGGACGTTGACAAAGCAATGGCATGGGCAGAAGGCGAAATGGAAAAACTCGTAAAGTAGATTTAATAAGTATGCGAGCTGTCCGGAACGCCCGGACAGCTCTTTTTTCTTATCCGGCTGTTATAAGTCAAGCCTTGCCGGTAAAAATTTCAAAGGCTGGTCGGGACTTCGTCCCTGCTCGCCTATGCAACCATAGGAGTAAAGTATGAATCTGGCAGGCATCTTAAATCAGAACAACTTAAACAGACAGCAGAGAGAAAGTGTCCTTGGATGGGCACTGATACTTCCTGCTGTACTTATTATCCTCTCTTTAATTTTGTATCCGATAATATACAACATCTATTTAAGTTTTTTTGATGTAAATCTGGAAGGCGGGAACACCTATATAGGGCTGGATAACTACAGTAATGTAGTGTTTGATTCAGTGTTCTGGAATTCTGTCTATACTACTATTCTGTATGTTCTATTCACCACCATAGGAACTACCCTTCTCGGCTTAATAGTTGCCCTGGCCATGAACAAGGAGTTTCCCCTTAGAGGTCTTGTAAGGAGCCTGATCCTGCTCCCCTATGTAGCACCGGTTATATCAGTAGTGTTTGCATGGAAGTTTATATTTGATCCTGTTAACGGTATTTTCATGGACATTACTTACGAGAAACTGGGAATGTTTTCCGAAAGGTTCAACATGATTGGAACTCCGGAATATGCTGTATGGGTGGCAATTCTCTTTAGCATATGGAAGGGATTTCCATTCGCCTATCTGATGATACTCTCACGCCTTCAGGCAATTGACGCAACACTGTATGAGGCTGCGGAGATAGATGGTGCCAATAGATGGGAAAAATTTAAAAGCATTACTTTTCCTGAAGTATACTTTGTAGTTGGTGCAATAGTACTACTAAGGATAATATGGAATTTCAACAAGTTTGAGGATATATACCTGTTAACAAGGAATGTCAAGGTTCTGGCTGTATATACATACTTCAAGGCATTTACAGGTTACATGGAGATGGGACAGGGAGCCTCTCTGGCTGTAATCCAGTTTCTCCTGTTAATTGGTTTTATTTTATTCTACGTTAAGAGGGTACTAAAATGGTAAAAAATAAAAGTTTTCTAAACCGGGCAGGTTTTTTCCTGCTGGTAATGGCTATAGTGTTATTCTCCATCTTTCCATTTATACAAATGCTCTCCACTTCTCTTAAGTACCAGTGGGACTGGGGTAACCCGTCGCTCATACCGACCCAGATAAATCTGGAAGCCTACAAGGAACTGCTCAATATCGGACAGGGAGAAGTAGAACTTCACGAATCGGTACAAAACCTTATTGATGAAACACCGGACATAACAAAGGCCCAAAAGAAAGCCATAATTGCAAAATTCCGGGATACAAGCAGTGTATTTCCATTCTTCCGCTATTTCGGTAATTCTCTTATATTGGCTACAATTGCCGCACTACTATCCGTATCTATAGCTATTCTGGGAGCCTACTCATTCAGTAGAATGCAGTACAAAGGAAGATCAACCATACAAAGAGGAGTTTTGTTTGTATATATGTTCGGAGGAATGCTGCTGCTTATTCCCCTTTATAAGATGTTTGTAAGTCTGGGCTTCCTAAGCACAAAAACAGGAACATTCACCTCTCTTATTGTCATCTATCTGGTTCAAACACTGCCGGTTTCCCTCTATATGCTGGGAAATTACTTCAGGACCATCTCTTTTTCTATAGAAGAAGCGGCAATGATTGAGGGAGCAGGAAGATTCGAAACTATCTGGAAGATAATTGTTCCATTGTCTGCCTCCGCAATAGTTACAGTGTTTGTCTACAGCTTTATGATAGCCTGGAACGAGTATCTGTATGCCTCTGTATTTCTCCGGGGGTTTGAGAGACTTCATACCCTGCCTATAGGACTTCAGACTCTGTATTATTCCAAGAATGCAATCTGGGACAGAATAATGGCAGCATCCATGTTGACAGCTGTGCCTGTAATTGTACTGTTTATGTCCATCCAGAAAAACCTTGCAGGAGGAATGTCTGCAGGTGGTGTTAAGGAATAGCATTTTATAGAGTCAGGCTTGAATTTAAATAGAGACGCGATTTGTCGCGATTTTACTTATAATATACTACTGCGGGAGATTACAGAATGGCGACAGGATTCAGAATAGCTTTTATAAGCGGGAAACTGGGAGATGTAGACGGAGTTTCTCTTGAAGTCGATAAGTGGATAGAAGTTCTCAAAGGTGCAGGACACGAGATTTTTACAATAGCCGGAAAGTATACAAATCCTATACAGGGGATAGCAGCCGATAATCAGTTCTTTCTTGAACGCCTCCGTTTTGATTCAACTTTGCAGAAACATTATGAAAAAATGATGTTTCCCTACATCACGAAGAAACCCACCCATCTGACTATTGGCACCAGAGATTTGATTCTGGAAGAGATGATGGTCCAGGGCAAAGAACTGGGTGAAGATATTTTTCATTACATTCAGAATAATAATATTGATGTAATTATTGCAGAAAATACAAATGCCATGCCTATGACCCTTTTGGGAGGAATAGCAGTCCACAATCTTTTAACAGAATATAAGGTTGCCTCAATTTTTCATCATCATGATTTCTGGTGGGAAAGAAGCAGATTCAGCCAGAACAGGATAGAGGGACTGCTGAATAATATAATGCCCCCTTCGGATATTGGTTCTGAGCATGTTGTTATTTCCTCCTATTCTGCTCATATATTAAGCTCCATAAAACGTGTTATGCCCACTGTAATCCCCAATTGTGAGAACTTTGAAAATGCTGCAGTTATG
>JAUVLL010000323.1 GCA_030600745.1 Spirochaetaceae bacterium
AGATCAAAAAGACGTCTGACAGCTTGCCTCCCCATCTCCTCAACAAATGTCTTAACAGTGGTAAGAGATGGATCATAAGATTCAGCCCACTGAACATCATCAAAGCCGGTTACAGATATGTTTTGGGGAACACTGTATCCTGCCCTTTTACATGTCTGTATAGCTCCTATAGCTGCAGCATCGTTTACAGCAACTATAGCTGTCAGATCCGGATGCTCCTGCAGAGCTTTGGCAGCTGCTTCCCGACCTGAGGAAATAGTCGTATCCGGCATGTAGAAGATGCTGGCTTTTAAAGATGCTTCTTTTATGGCCTGTAAATAACCTGCTTTCCTTTCTTCACTGCTGATCCAGGAATCGGGACCTGAAAGAAATACAATTCTTTTATGCCTGTGCTTCTTAATAAGATGATGAGTCAATGTATAGGTTGCTTTTTGATTTTCATATAAAATACAGTCTATATCTAATCCTTTTATACGGTTGTCAATTAGAATAAGGGGAATATCACCGTTATAGAGATCAAGAATAAATGATGACTTCATTTTTGGGCCGATTAGTATAACACCATCCACTTTTTCTTCCCGTATAACTGGAAGCTGTAAAGCATTCTTCATCCCTTCATCGTTTACTAAATTAGTTAGAATATGATAACCTATTTTTTCCGATTCTTCCAAAATTCCAACTGTTAAATGGGAAGATGTAACGTGTAGCGGGGGATTGGATGTTTTTATTCCTATCAATCCTATATTCCCTGTTCTATTTACTGTAGTATTTCCAATTACTATATTCGGAATAAGGTTCATTTCTTTCGCCAGAGATAAAATTCTGGTACGTGTTTCTGTACTAATACCGGGCTGATTATTTATTACACGGGAAACAGTTGATACTGAAACATCTGCTTTTCGGGCAACATCCCCCATAGAAATTCTTGTTTTCATATATTTACCTTTATGCAAAATATTGCATTATTTTGCATAAAGGTAAATATTTAAAGACTTATTGTCAAGATTCGAAATGAACTTACTTTCACAAAATATTATTACACAAGCTCCATGCTTTCACTCATTAAAATTTTGAGGGTATCTTTGGAATTGTTTTTCTGTGCTGTTTTGAAGTTGTTTTCAAGTTTTTTTGTTGTTTCAGAAGATAGCAGAGTGTCTATGACCTTGTTACAAACAGTTTCGATTGTTTCGTCAGGCAGTTTAAGGAATCCGGTCTGTTTGTTTTTTAAAGTTGTGGAGCCAAGGCCGATTACTTCGTATCCCCATGGTTTGATATCTGTTTTAAAAACAGGATACTCATAAACCATTATCGGTTTTTTAGCAAAAACCGCTTCGATAAACTGATTTCCCCATCCTTCAAAGAGACTTGGATAGGAGACAATATCAGTGTAAGCGTAGGTGTCGAAAATAGAGAATTTTTTTTCTGATTTATCTATTTCTCTTTCTGCACTGATCTTTGACTGTATATTACGATAAGGAATGTTTCTTTCCTCCAGATACGAGATGATAGTCTGGAGGTATTTTTCTGCTTCCTGCTCAGCATAACCTGCAATGATATAAACAAACTTTGAAGTTTCGGTTACCGTTTTACCGTTATAGAGTTGTTTTCCAACCAGCTGCCTGAGGAATTTTTTATCATTCAGTTTTTCTATAATCGGCAGAATAAGTTCAATCCCTTTTCTCTTCACTATTCTGGTTGCCTGTAGAACCAGAATATCATTTCCAGACAGATCAAAGGTTTTTAAAAAATCTTTATTGAAACCATCTTTTTCCCATGGGGGCATTGTAAAATCAAGGGTGTCCGGAATTACTGCAGCATCAATAGATGACCGCTTACGGAGAGATTCAGCCGCTCTGGTACTGATAACAGCATGCTTCAGACAATGAAGAGTTGGGGGCACATATTTTTGCAGAAACTGATCAATTGTTTTGCAGGAAGGTTCTTTGAAATCCTCTCTTTCCCAGTAGAAGTCATGATGTGTCGCAAGTGAGGGAATGGCAGTCTCTTTCAGCACGTTATAGAATGCAAGGGCACTTGCAATATGTCTTCCATGAGAAAGAATATTGTGAATTAGAAGAAAATCGGGATTAACTTTGTCAATTATGGTTTTAAGTTTAGTTGCTATTATCTTTGCAAGATTGTCGATATCGTCCATCAACACCAATTCACTTTTGTAATCTGTTAAACTGTTAAATGAGTTCTTTGCGATATTTCTTACTTCGGCTCTGTCAAAATCAAGTTCAGGAATAATAAAATCTGCTCCATCGCTCCCTGATCCTGCAAGGAGGTAGACTTTCCATCCCATTTCCTCGAGCACACTTATCCTTTTTGTAATTTCAAGAGAGACTCCATCGGTTCTCCCTACCCTGTAATGACAGATTAATGCCTTTTTTGTCATGTATTACCTTGTATATCAATTATAGTGTTGATAATTTACTTTACTGCCAATAACTTGGTATGTCAAGATAATTAAATATTTCTTGTTTGGAATGCAGCCTGACATGTTAAAAAATCTTGCATTTAATGTGATTAAGGTATAGTATAGGGTGCATGATTCCTATCTATCAGACAATAATAGACTCAATAATCAACAAGATCAGGTCAGAGGATTACAAAGAGGGAGAGAAACTTCCCTCTGAATCACAGTTAGTGGCAGAGTTTAATACAAGCAGAATTACTGTAACCCGGGCATTAAAAGAACTCGAACTAACCGGCGTTATTTACAGAGAGAAGGGCAGAGGGTCGTTTGTTGCCCAAAAATCAGTTAAATCAAATAATGTCATATCCCTTATTATCCCTCATAAGGCTGATTTTTTTTCAGGGGGGCAGCAGTATATTCGGAGTGTTTACAAGTACTGTCAAAAAATGGGGTATCTCTGTTCTGTTCACTATTCACAGCAGTCTTCAAAAAACGAACGTGCAATACTTGAAGATGTTATCAGCCATCAGGTAGCAGGTATTATTTTTTATCCCATTGACAGCAAAAATATCGATATAATAAGCAGGATACTAATTAAAAAATGTCCCATTGTACTTCTTGACAGGAAGCTGAATGAAGTAGATCTTTCTGTTGTTAAATCGGATAACTATCAGGGAGCTCTTGATGCAGTTAACTATCTTCTTGACAGGGGGCATCGTCGTATAGCATTTGTCGGTGCGAAAGATGCACATTCCGTTACAGAGAGGTATAAGGGATATTGTCGTGCATTAATTGAGATGAAGGTTCCAATAAGTCAGGATATCATTTTTACCCATTATAAAAATAACATGTCCGATGATATTCAGGAGACTCTGGATATTGAAGGGGCTGATACTATTCTGGATGAACTTCTTTCTCTTAAACCTGCTGTAAGCGCCGTTTTTTGTGTAAATGATCTTATAGCCTTCAGATTGATGAAGGCAGCTCAGAAAAGAGATGTAAAGATTCCTGAAGATCTCTCGTTTGTAGGTTTTGATAATATCAGTTATCTTACAGAGGACGAGCTGATTCTT
>JAUVLL010000367.1 GCA_030600745.1 Spirochaetaceae bacterium
CTCCAAAGAAATATAAACAACATTAGAAAACTTTAAAATCACCAATTACTCCTGCAATCCTATTGAAATCATAGTCATTATGCAGCAATGGGATACCATGTTCTATAGCAGTCTGCGCAATTAAAAGATCAATGGTACTTCTTACTGTAACTCCGGATCTCCGACATAAAAAATTTATATATGCCGCGTCCTCATACGACTTACGACCCCTTGTAAGTTCATAGAAATCCAAAGTTCCCATATACTCTTTTAGTTTATCAAATTCTGCCTCATTCCGTGCTCCCTGAAGCACTTCCTGGAAAATTAGATTGTTTATACCAAAAGGAATAGAAAGGTCAAGAATCTCCTGAAATTTCTCAGATGCTTTGTTCTCTGTGCCTTTCAAATAGTCAATCAAAACAGAAGTATCTACAAGGATCACTCCCCTGACCTCATTGCTTTATAGTCATACTCTCTATCAAAAAGAATCTGCCCTTTAAGATCCCTAAGATCCTTCCTTTTCCTGTTTTTTACATACTCCAGTAAAGCAGTTTCAATAAGTTCTCTTTTTGTTTTTATATTGTCAGAATAGTGAAAAGCTTCATCCACCAAATGATCATCCAAAACTATATTTGTACGCATACCACACCTCTCTATACACATAGTAATACACACAAGCCTCGAAGTCCAGAAAAATTACTATTAAATCAGTATTTCATCTTCCATCCTAAAACTGCTCAAGAAACTGTTCCCGGGAAAGTTCCGATAAGGAAGCAAAAATCCTGCCTCCGGTTGTTATCCCTTCAATTATTTCTCTGTCCATATATTTAACCTGCAGAGGCCTTTCCAGGGCAAGAATATTAGTTTCCGATTCCCAGACAGAACGTTCAGGATCGAGTCTGTCAGGATCTCCGTATTTTCCGGAGAGGGTGGTATAAAGGGAGTAATGATCAAGCATCTCCCGGTTAAGGAGTATAGTTATTGAATAGAGTTTGTCTTCCTTAAACTGAAAAAAAGCCCGTTCAATAAAATCATATCCCCTGCATTCAATTAGAGACTGATCGGGCCTCCTTAAAATACTTATATCAGGGTCTCCGCGAAAGTTAAAATTCCCATCAGCAGAAAGCTCTTTTTTTATATTTTCCATTGACATTCCAAGAATGATATTGCCAAATCGATCGGGAACATCCATCCCCGATTCCTGGGCAGAAACCAGGCTGCTGATTAAAAGAATAAACACCACTGTTAAACGTAAAGTCTTCAATACTTTAATCTCCTACATCTATTTTGACAGAGCCAGACTTAAGGCAGTTGTAAGTTTAAGAATATCTTCATTCCCCTTTCTTACCCTTCCCGACATTGTAGAGGTAATACGCTGGAGTACTTTTACACCCTGTGCCGGAAAATTATTGCAGAATTCAGTAAAACTGTCCCTTGTAATTTCATAGAGTGTACAGTCCATAGATGCTGTAATCGTTGCACTCCGGGGTTCATCCTGGAACATGGCCATATCTCCAAAAAAAGAGACATGTTCCGCCTTAAGTTTAACCATAGATTTTTCTGCCTGCCCAAATCCCTTTTTACCGATTTTAAGTGTTAGATTTTTACTGACCTTAACTTCTCCATCCACAAAAAAGTACATAGTACTGCCGACCTCTCCTTCGGTCATAATAATATTATCGGAAGGTACTTCAATTATTTTTGATATCGCCAGAATATGTTCAAGCTCTTTGTCAGTAAGATCTGAAAGTATGGCAACCTTCTTCAACGCATCTACACCCTTTTTGCCGCTTTTTTTCTTTGCCATATATTCCTCTTTACGCCTTTTGCTCTGTTCCCAGTATAAATAGTGAATCAGTATCTTTAATGTTATAATCCGGTAATGGGCTAATCATAATATCAAGCCCCTGCTCCTGCTGCTCACCGATATCTATTTCAGCTTCCATAAATTTACGCTTAATAAATGCATCAATACTCGACGAATCATCTGAAAGCATATCATCCAGGCTCATCTTTTTCTCTTCCGCCATAATTCCTATGGCTATGCCTCTCTTATTTTTAAGAAAGTATTCCGAAAGTTCCATAAATGTTTTCCCAACAAAACCCGCAGGTATTGAAACCTGATGGATGGATTTCTCAGATTCCATAGAAAGCATCTCTCTTACAAAACGCGGGATTCCCTGGGACACGGATGCATTGGAAAGAAGGAAACCTGAAAATTCACCATTAACAATAATAGAGTCTACATTCGCCCTCTTAAGGTGCCCCTCATTCTCACCCTTTAGAACTTCAGCGCATGTTGTAATTTCCGAATTAAGAGATTTTATTGCAAGAACACCCAGTATTGTTCTTTCGTCTGCATTATCAAGGGTGTTATTCCCTGATGTATCCGGTATAAAAATAGCTGCTTTAGCATTGGCAGCTGAGGCCCTTCCCAGAATTTTCTCACTGGAAAAATCACCTTTAACAAATTTTATATCAAGTTCCGAATGCTTTACTTTGAGCATTTGGTATTCTTCTGCATCCATCTCATTGATAAGACACAGAGTAGTTTTCCGGTCTTTTGACAAAACTGAGAAGCTTTCTATTATTCCAATGGCATTTTTATTCCATCCGCATATTATTGTATGATTTCGTAGATTTACTTCCTGCAAACCTCTACCCTCCTGAATCTTTCGGTCAACAAATATACTGGCAATTGTACCGGAAAAAATGGAGGTTAATGCAATACCTCCAAACATCATCATTACAGCAACC
>JAUVLL010000058.1 GCA_030600745.1 Spirochaetaceae bacterium
AGAGGAGATAACTGCAAATATAATCAGTATAAATAACCAGATTACTGAGCAGGCGGCAATGGTAGAGGAATCTACAGCTTCAATAACAGAGATGATAAGTTCTCTGAATAGTATGGATAATATTACAGCTAAAAAGGGAGAAGCTGTAGATAAGCTGGTAGCAGTTGCAGTAAATGGAGCCAGTACACTTTCTGAAATGACAGATGGATTCAAAACCGGGGTAGTGGAAAAAATTGAAGGAATATCAGAAATGGCAACTACCATTCAGCAGATGGCTTCCCAGACAAATTTGCTCTCTATGAATGCTGCCATTGAAGCAGCTCATGCAGGGGATGCCGGGAAAGGATTCGCAGTAGTTGCAGATGAAATTAGAAAGTTGGCAGATACATCGTCACAGAGTTCTTCAAATATTACAAGGATAATAAAAGAGATTTCAGATGGTGTTTCTGAAACAGAAATAAAAACAAAACTATCTTCTGATGCATTTGATACTATCAATGTGGAAATAAAAGAGACAAAACAGGCTTTTGATGAATTAGCTTCAAGTACCAGGGAACTATCTGCAGGAGGTAACCAGATACTGGAAGCTATGACTATTCTTCAGGATGTGACCACCAGTGTCAAAGGTGCATCAGAGGAGATGGAAATTGGTTCTAAGCAGATAGTCAGGGGACAGTTGGAATTAAAGGATATCTCCGATAAGGTAGCAAGCGGTATGCAGGAGATAAGCAGTGGTTCAGAAGAAATAGTAATTGCTTCCGATGAGATTGTCAGGTATTCCTCTGAATTGAACAGTGTTGTGAATGATCTGAAGGAAGAAACAGATAAATTTAAAACCTGATTATAACTTTTGGAGATGATGCAGCGGCATCCGTATAGGGGTAGCGACACCCACATAGTGGTGCCGCTACGTGTAATATTATCTTCTGCCTCTGCCGAATGAACCTTCCTGAGCGAATCCACCCTGTCTGTTTGAAGTTCTCCCTCTTTGTCCCATGGGAGCTGCCTGCTGGCTGCCCCATGCACTTGAATTACCGGAGATCCTGTTTCCCTTAACGCTTCCTCTGGCTCCCTGTCCGGGAACTAACGAATTTTTATCAAATCTATAGCCTGTACCCTGGTTCCATCTCTGGCCATATCCGCCGAGATTATTCGATACATCAGCAAGATCGTATGTTTCACCATCAATAGTGGCACTTTTCAACACAAGATTTTTTGTTGATGAATCATTGTCCACTCTTAGGTCTTCCGCTTCAAAGCCCTCTACAGTTATTTCCATTCCATCCTGCAGATCAGCAGCATATGACAATCGGTATGGATAGACCAGTTCATATTTTTCGTCCCCGGCAATCAGTTCTACATGACCACCTTCTACTAAATTAACAGTTCCTGTAACGGTTGTTGTTTCTTCACTGATAACTGCCTCTGACTGATACTGGCCTCTGACTCCGGACCATGGCATTGTGTTTTCTTCTGCACTTCCTGCAGCAAAAACTGCCATAGAAGCCATTGCAATTAAAACGATAGATAATGTAATTTTCTTCATCTCTTTTCTCCTTTTATTGTTTCTGATACAGAATATAGGGGGAGTTTATGAATGAAATGTGAATTGAGTATGGAGTTTTAAAGAAATATAGAAAAATATACAGAGATATTATACTTTTTTTAATTAATCCGTTTATAGATTAATATAAATTGCTATAATCCTGCCTATGAAAGATAAAATGATGAAATACAAGACACTTCTCTTCGATCTTGATGGAACGATTTTGGATTACGCAAAATCAGAAGCTGCTGCTCTTTTGGGCGCTTATAGAATTGTATTTGGTACAAATCCTCCATACGAACTGCTCCCCATGTATCAAAAAATAAATTCTTCTTTGTGGAAAGAATTTGAAAAAGGAACTATTCCTATTCAGAAACTAAAGAGTAAAAGATTTAGTGATCTGTTTGATAGTTTTAAACTGAAAGCTGATCCTGAAGTTTTTAGCGAAATTTATTTAAAAGAACTTGGTGAAGGAGGATATCTTCTTCATGGAGCTCTGGCTGTCCTCGAATCCTGCACCGGTAGATTTAGAATTGGAGCCATTACTAATGGAATAGGGAATGTTCAGCGATCCAGAATAAAAAAAGCTGGAATTGGAAAATTTTTTGAGACTGTAGTAATTTCCAATGATGTGGGAATTGCAAAACCTGCTCCGGGGATATTTGCTATTGCTTTGGAAAATATGAATTTATACAATAAAAAGGAAATTTTGATGATAGGAGACAGTTTGTCTTCGGATATTCTCGGCGGTATAAATGCAGGCATAGATACCTGTTGGCTTAATCCCTTAAATAAGGAACCGGGAGAGATTAAACCAGGTTATACAATTTCAAATATTGCCGGACTTTTGGAAATTTTAAGTTAGCAGATATTATTTATATCAGCAGGTTTTATAATTTTGGAGATTATATAAAAGCATTTTTATTGAGGTTCTATTATGTTAATATTTTGTCGTTCCATAATAGATTAAGGAAATAATCCCATGGGTAAATTTCAATTCCATCTAATAGCCTTGGTCTGGATTCGCGGCAGATTATGATAGATCGTTTGATAAAACCCTCTTCCCTCAGTGCTCTTAAACCCTTCATGTGCTTTACAGAAATAAGAGTTGAAGCTTTAACTTCAATTGCAATTTTACCATCAAGAAGGAAATCAACTTCAAACCCTGATTTTGATCGCCAATAGTTTAAAAGAGTTCGGGAATTTTGATAATCAATCCATGCCTTAAGTTCTAAAAAAATAAAATGTTCAAAAAACTCATCATAATCGGCAGATCCAGGTGTTATGGTATTTAATCGGCGAAGAGAACGGACAACTCCCATATCAAAAAAATAGAATTTTGAGGTTTCAATAGCCTTTCTTTTTACTGTTGCTGTATAAGGTTCCAGCTCAAATCCCAATAGAGTATCTATTATGACTTGAAACCAGAGTTTTACAGTTTGTCGTGGCAGTTGTATATCATTTCCAATATTTGTGTAGTTGATTATTTGAGTATTTACGCATGCAACTGTCTGAAGAAATCTGGAAAACCCCGGAAGGTTTCTTGTTAGACCTTCTGCTGCTATCTCTTCTGTAAGATAAAGATTTGTATATGCATTCAGATCCTCATCCGGATTAACTGATAGGTAGTGAGGAGGCAGCATTCCTGTATACATTGCTTTTTCGAGAGAGAAATTATGCTTTTCAAGCTCATGATAACAGAAAGGGTGCATAGTTCTCATCCGTCCCCTGCCTCCCAGAAGATTTGTACCGGCTCTTCTAAGTTTTCTGGCACTTGAACCGGTAAGGAGGAAACGAATATGTCTGTCTTCAATTAATAGATGGATTTCATCCAATAGTTCCGGGCACTTTTGTATTTCGTCTATACAGATAATACAATCTTTTAGATTTCTTGCTTCTATTTCCTGACGTAGAATAGTTGGATCTGCCAGGAGCCGCAAAAGTAGTTTTTTATCCAGTAAGTTATAAACAAGAGAGGGTTCAGGGTTCATTTGTTCCCTTATATATGAAGATTTTCCAGTTTGTCTGGGGCCCAGGAGGAATAGGGATCTTTCAGACAGAAGTTTTCCTATTTCAAGATTTCTATTTATATACATAGTTGACTCCTTAGAGAAAGTCTGTAATAAATATAGCACATATCATGATAAACGCCAACTAATATAGCATATATCATGATATGTGCTATATTAGTTGGCGCTTAGTCTTAAACTAATTTGTAAATTGTATGGAATGAAATGACATCTAAATGGAGTGCCACTACTATAGGTTTTATAATTATTCTTGACATTTCTGCTATTGAATATTATGATGTATGTATGCGTACAACATTAAATATAAATGATGATTTGATGCTTTTACTTAAGGAAAAGTCCCAGGCAGTTAATCAAAATTTAACAAGTTTTGTTAATGATCTACTGCGGAGCAGCCTGATGCCAATTGTTGAGAAGAATGAAACTTTCCATCAAAAATCTTATTCTCTGGGAGAACATCCGGGGATTAATTTTCACAAAGCACTGAACCTGGCTGCAGAACTGGAAACAGAGTATTCCATCAGAAAAATGGAAATAGGGAAATGATACTTCCTGATCTGAATTTATTAATTTATTCTGTTAACGAACAATCTCCATATTATAAAAAAGCTAAAAAGTGGTGGGAGGGGTGTTTGAATTCTTATGAAACAGTGAGTCTCCCATGGGTAGTCTTGCTGGGTTTTCTCCGAATTACAACATCTCCCAGAGTGTTTTCTCATCCACTTACGCCGGAAGAAGCATGGAATATTATAGATTCATGGCTGGAAAGGAGTGTAGCGCATATTCTTAATCCAGGTCCAAATCATTTTCAAATTTTAAGAACTCTTATGCTTGATAATGGTACTGGCGGAAACCTGACAACTGATGCTCATCTTGCAGCTCTGTGTATTGAATACAACGGAGTATTATATACTGCCGATAATGATTTTAAGCGTTTTGCACCCCTGAAATGGGCAAATCCTTTGAAGGGATAGTTCATGGTGTATACACCGGCTGCCGAATAAGATGAACCTTTTCGTAATAAAAACTATCTATAAAGCAATAGAAGTTTCAATCCTTTAGGTAATATCCAAAAGAATAAAATATAGATATCTTGACAGACCCCACTCATAGTTTTATCGTTCCCCCCATATGAACCTGAAAAAAATATTAAACACAAATCTTGTCGAACTGGATCTTAAAGGAAACAGCAAACAGGAAATAATTGAAAATCTTTTGGATATTCTTGTTAAAACCGGGAATGTAAAGGATAGAGCTGTAGCTCTTGAAGCACTTCTGGAAAGAGAAGCCAAAATGTCCACTGGAATACAACAGGGAGTTGCCATACCCCATGGAAAAACAGATGCTGTGACTGAGCTTCTGGCCTGTGTTGGAATAGTTAAGGGTGGAGTTGATTTTAAGGCACTGGATGGAATCCCCAGCAAAATCTTTATAATGACCCTGTCTCCTTCAACAAGATCCGGACCGCATGTGCAGTTTCTTGCAGATATAAGCAGAGTTCTCATCAGTGAGGGGATGAGGGAAAAGCTGATTAATGCAGAAACAAAAGACGAATTGATATCTCTTATAGTTAAGAGGCCTTCATGACACATTTAATGACAGTACTGGTACTTCAGCTGGCAGTTATAATAGTTGCAGCTAAGATTTTAGGCTGGGTTTTTCAGAATAAATTGAATCAACCCAGGGTTTTGGGTGAACTTGCAGCTGGCATGATAATAGGCCCTTATGCACTGGGAGCAATACACATTCCCGCCCTCCACGGGGGATTGTTTCCGTTGCCGGGCACCACCCTGCCTGTAACTCCTGAGCTCTATGGTTTTGCGATTGTTGCTTCTATTATTCTTCTGTTTTCTGCCGGTCTGGAAACAGATCTTCCAACATTTCTACGATTTTCAGGGAAAGGGTCACTTGTCGGTCTTGGGGGAGTAATTTTATCATTTGTATTGGGTGATGTGGTCACAGTCCTCTTTTTTGATGATGTAGTCCATTTTATGGATCCCAAAGCTCTGTTTCTTGGAACTCTTTCCACTGCTACTTCTGTAGGAATAACGGCCAGGATACTAAGCGAACGGAGGAAAATGTCTTCTCCTGAAGGCGTTACAATTCTGGCCGCTGCAGTACTGGATGATGTAATAGGAATCATACTGCTGGCTGTTGTTGTTGGTGTTGTTAAGGTTGAAACTTCAGGCGCAGGAGTACCATGGGGAGAAATTGGGATAATAGCTCTTAAAGCATTTGGATTCTGGTTAATAAGTACTGTAATTGGAATTATAGTTGCTCCTAGACTGGCAAAGAACCTTAAGCGTTTTAAATCTATGGATATGATAGCCATTATTTCTTTTGGCCTTGCACTTTTTCTTTCAGGGCTTTCGGAGATGGTAGGCCTTGCAATGATAATTGGAGCTTATGTAATTGGCCTTGCTCTTTCTCAGACTGATGTAGCCCATGAAACACGGGAAAGGCTTCTTGGTATTTATAATTTTTTTGTACCTATCTTTTTTACTATAATGGGAATGATGGTTAATTTTGCAGCAATGAAGAATGTCCTGGTATTCGGCTTGTTATATACTGCAGTTGCTTTTGCAGGAAAGATATTCGGATGTGGAATTCCTGCTATTTTTGCCGGATTTAATATGAAAGGTGCTTTAAGAATTGGAGCCGGGATGCTTCCCAGAGGAGAGGTTACACTAATTATTGCCGGAATAGGTCTTGCTTCCGGAGTAATTGGACAGGATATGTTCGGGGTTGCAATAATGACACTCCTTGCAGCAAGTATAATTGCTCCTCCTTATCTGATAAAAACTTTTCAGGGTGGTTCGGGGTATCGTTCAAAACTCAAAGACAAAGATATTGGAGACATTCATTCAATAGAACTCGATTTTCCCGGTCAAAAGATGGCTGATTTTATTAGGGGAAAACTCTTGGAAGGTTTTAGAAATGAGGAGTTCTTTGTTCATAAGGTGGATTACAACAAGCAGATATATCACATAAGAAAGGATGAAATTCTTATAACTCTAATACAGAATGAAGATAAAATATCTATCAACACAACACCGGAAAACGAAGCCTTTGTAAGGCTGTTAATGCTTGAAGAGGTTCTTGATCTTAAAGATTTTCTAAGCGGTCTGGAAAGCATGAAGAGCCCTGATATGATGGGGGCTGACTTATTAATGGGGATGTTCGGAGTTGCTCCGGAAAAAAAGTAAATTAATTATTTGTTACTGCTTTTTCCAGAAGTGACAACATTTTATTTTGATCATTCAGGTTTAATCTGTTTAGAATTTTTCTAACTCTGTTATTTCTGTATTCGTCAATTCGTCCATGAAGGCTTTTGCCTTCTTTGGTCAGCATTAGAAGAACACTACGACCATCTCCTTTATGTGATTCTCTTTTTATTAGTTTATTTTTTTCAAGTTTTCTTACCCCTACACTAATAGTTGGAGGGGTAAGTTTCAGATTTTCTGCAAGTTTTTTAATTGTTATTGTTTCGGCAAAAAATATCTCATCAATTATATTTACCTGAGCCGGGGATATCCCAATTTTATCCGGAGGAGCCTGTTCTTCTCCTTCATGCTTTAGAGATTTTAATATTTTTATAAGCCTTTGTTCATTTGTCATAATCTGTAAGATATGGCATCGCTTAGGCAAACTTCCTGGCATTTGAAACAGGTAAGGCAGCTGTTCTTTGTAATTCGCCGTTTTTTTGTATCAAGTGTCAGTATGGATTCTGAAGGACATACCTTCTGGCACAGACCGCAGGCTGTACATTTTTCTTCATCAATTTTAACACTGAATTTTGATGGTCTTGAAGAGAGATTTAAGATGGTTCCATAGGGGCAGACATGACTATGCCAGAAGGATTCTTCAAAAATAAGTGTAACAGCAACTGATGCAATTGTTATATATAGAAGAAGGTTGATTTTTAGTTTTAATCTCATTGTCAGGACCATGGATCCCAGCATCAATGCCAGAATTAAATATCTTACTGCTTTATATTTGAAAAATCCGGGGGTTTTTAATCTTTTTATTCCAAGTTTTCCATATATCCGGTTTATTGGTCTAAAGAGAGTATTCATCTGGCACATCCATCCACAGTAGAATCTGCTGAATAACAGGGAAAGAACTATACCGACTGCAAAAACCGGAAGCCACATTTGTACTTTATGGATGTATACCAGAAATGCAAATAGCCCCAGGAATAGAATTTCGATGATAACTCTAAAATATGTTTTTTTACTAAAATGTTTTTTCATCCCTTAACTCCTTTTATAATTAGTTAGACAAACTAACTATATATCGGAAAGATAAATTTGTACAGGGTAAAATCCTCCCATCATCCTTCCTATTTGACACTTCCCTGTAAATGTTGCATCTTTGCGGTATGAAAGATGAAAAATGGATAGAAAAACAGTTACTTGACAAATTTTTACGATATGTAAAAATTAATACAAAATCGGATCCTCATAATACTGATGAAATCCCCTCTACAAAGTGCCAGTGGGACCTGCTTGATTTACTGAAAGGTGAATTAGAGGAGCTTGGCATTAGTAAGATAACTTTAAACGAACATGGTTATCTCATTGCAGTTCTGGAGTCAAATTCACAGGAGGGAGAAAAGGCACCTGTAATAGGTTTATTGGCACATGTTGATACATCTCCGGATATGGAAGGAAAAGGTGTAAAGCCACGGCTTATAGAAAATTATAATCTTACGGATATTCCTCTTGGTAATGGATATATCTTAAAACCTGATGACTATCCGGATCTGTTGAAATGTGAAGGTGATACTATAATTGTTACAGATGGTTCTACCCTTCTGGGTGCTGATGATAAAGCGGGAATAGCAGAAATAATGACGGCTCTATCCTGGTTTAAAGAACATCCGGATGAACCTCACGGGGAAGTTGAGATCATATTTACTCCTGATGAAGAAACTGGGAAAGGGCTCGATTTTTTTAATAAAGACTGGCTGAATGCCAGATGCTGTTACACAATTGATGGTGGAGAACTTGGTTCTATCGAAACCGAATGTTTCAATGCTGCAGGTTTTGAAATAAAGTTCAAAGGAAGGGTTATTCATCCAGGTTCAGCCAGGGGTAAACTGATAAATGCTGTAGCTATGACCGGAACTTTTCTTGGACTCCTCCCTGCAAATGAGAGTCCGGAAGCAACAGACGGTCGATATGGTTATTATTCTCCCATGGAAGTTGAGGGTAATCTGGATGAAGTTAAACTTGGTGGTATTATCAGAGATTTTGATTCTGATGAGCTTGCCCGTAGAATAGACGCTATGCACATTTATGGTAAGGCTGTGGAAGCAAAGTTCCCCGGCAGTACGGTAGAGGTTGAAATCAGAAAACAATATTCAAATATGTATGAGTATATCAGCAAAGATGAAAAAATAGTTGAAATACTTGAAGAAGCTGTCAGATCGGCCGGAGTAGTACCCGTCAGGGATATAATTAGAGGTGGTACAGATGGTTCAAGGTTAAGTGAGATGGGAATACCAACTCCAAATGTTTTTACAGGGGGGCATAACTACCATAGTCGTTTTGAATGGGCTTCGGTGAATACTATGATTAAAGCAGCAGATACAATAATCAATCTGATTCAATTGTGGGCAAAAGAAAAAATGTAATTCTTTTTTTGTTGTTTTTCATGCTTTGTGATATAATTTGGATAAGACAAGATGGTTAAGAGGGTTTGAGATGTTTGTTCAGATTTCAGGTAAAAAGATTTTATTATTATTGGTAGTTGTTTTTTTGATTGTCGGTTCTTTAGCGGCTAAATCTGTAACTGGTTCTATTGTTTATATTGAGGGTTATGTTGATCTGTACAGGGACGGTGAGCTTCTTGAGTGGGAACTCATAGATATAGGTTTTGGTATAGAGGAATTTGATCTGATAGAAACAGGTTCAGATGGTCTTGTTGAAATTGAAGTAAAACTTCCTTCCGGGAGTAAAACCTCCATTTCAGTTAAGTCCGATACTGCTTTCTACTTTGAGATGGAAGAGAAAAGCGGCAGAAATCAAACATCTTTTCAAATGTTAAGCGGATCTATATCCTTTAAGGTTCAAAAATTAGCCGGAAATGATTCCATGAGTGTAAAGACGGAAAGTGCTGTAATGGGTGTCCGGGGAACAAGATTCGAGATAGTTTCATCTCCTGAAGGTGGTATACTGGTTCTTTGTGATGAAGGTTCTGTGTTGTGTAAAGACATACAGGGAAGAGAGCAGTACTCCAAACCAGGCAGTGTTGTAGAAAAGGTTCCGGACAAAAGGATAAGTTCCTGTGCCGTCAATGAAAGTGATTTGGCACTGTACCGTAATTACTGGTTATCTGCCCGGGATAAGGTTTTTAGAAGTGGTGCGGATGTTTTTATTCAGGGCTATGCAAAACAATTTCTACTTTTTGAACCCAGATTTACGACTGTTTTTTCTGAGCTTATGGAGGTAAAAGCTACCCTTGAAAGATATGGAAAGGACTCTTCTGCAGGTAACCCCGGGACATTATTTAAAGCTAAAGCGGAGGTAAGCCCTGCAGTAGTGAAAATGCGAAGTGTTCTGCCCATTTTTGAAATGGTATTTTATAGACTTAAAGAGTTGGAGAAATATCATGCTGAGGATCTGGGAATAGGTCTGATTGAAAAAGATCTTAGTTCTGTTCAGTTTTTTAATGATTTCTCAGTAAGAAAAAATCATATATCAAGGCAGATGGCCGAGGTCAGGTATCTTTTCAAGCTTTATAACAATATTCATAAAGCTGCAGGGGGGGGACCATCAATTTTAGATGCACCTTTTGGTGGAAGTGGTGTCCCTGCAGGGAATCCACCAACAGGAAGCTTATTTGGAAATTAGTTTTATTAGGGTGAGTATGGTTAGACTTGCTGGATTTTTACTATTATTGTTAACTCTTTCTTTTATATCATGTGGTGATAGTAATCTGATTATGACTTTGTCCGATTCCGAAAATGCTGTTAAATTTAGAACTTCTATTAACAGTGGTGATATTATTAATCCTGAATCCGGCGAAACCATAGATATCAGTATTGAGTATGATGAAAATATTGTCAGGCTTGAAAAACTGGAAATTGCGTTTCTTGATGCACGGGGATTAGAGATAAGTGAACCGCAGATAATTAAAGAGGAAAAACTTAATGAACCGCTTCCTTCTATCTCTGTGTCTTCCCCTGACGATAGCTTGTATTCTATACGACTGAGGGTGTTTGATAATGATGATGTTCTTATAAAGGAAGAGATAATTCCTTTTTTCTATTCCAGGGAGTCTTTTTTAATTCGGGGAATAGGTGTATATCCCAATACTTTTCTACCCGGTGGACAGGGGCTTATAATTCCTGATGTGGAGGCTTCTGACAGCAGCTGGATTCGATGGTCAATTGATAATGAAATTATTGAAGAGGGATTTCTTAGTCAGTATAAGAATGGACTTATCTGGGAGGCTCCTTTATTGGAGGGTGTCTATAGCCTTAGAATGGAACTTTTTCCGACAGAACCTTTATACATGGCAAATGGTACATTTGCTTTTACTTCTCCCCTTAAATCAGATATTGAGATTTTTGTTACAAAACTAATTTCCTACGATCCTCTTGATCTGTATCCGGAAGAATTATACAGCACACTTATCCATTTCAAAGGAGTAGTATCAGATGTAGGGACTTATCCCTTTGATGTTATTCCTTTTGGCTTTCCTTTTATAAACAGACATGGTGATAAATTAGGATTTTATTTGAATAAAGGTTCGGGGTACTCTATAGACGGGAATATTCTTCCTGTAGTTGATGGTTTATTAATGCCGTTTTCTGTTACATTTTCGTATTATTTGAAAGAGTCTCAACTGAACAGTTATTTTTTAAATATTTCCGGAGATGGCAAAGAGTTTTTTTCCATTAGCACCGAATATGCCGGTACTCTTGTGGCAGAACTTTTTCAAACTGGAGGAAATATAGGAAATTCAAGTGGTATTGCTCCTGAGAATTATAATGAAATTACATTATCTGTCGTACCTGATAATGGGGAGCTCTCATTTTACTGGTATGGTGATGGCCTTCTTCTTTCTTCAGATGTATATAGTTATAAAGAGGGAGTCCCTGAGGGAGATTACAATACTGTACTTGGCGGTGACAGTGGTTTCGAAGGACTTCTCGATGAGTTTGGAGTATATTACCAGGATGAACAGGGTAGAAACAATATCGATGATAATATTTTTAAAAGAAGAGTAAACCGTAAATATAATTATGGTAAAGTAATTGCAGTTTATGGCTTTGATGGTTTGTATTCTGATTATGCGTATGATCCCCGATTGGCTGTTTCTTCAGGTAATTTAGATCTTATTTATAAATCTGAGTTTCAGTTTCTGGAAACGGATCTCAATTTTTCGAACCTTTATATAGATATAGATTTTGAGCAGATTACCCATGGAACTGAAATCCAGATCCATTTATCTGAAGATTCTGAAGAAAAGATTGTACATATAAATCTGGAAGAGCTAACATGGATACTTGATGGCAGTCAAAACCTTGAAATTGATATAAGTATTGAAAACAGCATTCTTTCAGTCTCATATTTCGGTAAGATTATTGCTGGAACGAAAGTGGAAATAGATTCAGCAGCAGTTTTTTATGTTGT
>JAUVLL010000140.1 GCA_030600745.1 Spirochaetaceae bacterium
AATTCGTAGTGCCAATGCGCTTATCAAAGAAAATTCACCTTTGGTGCAGGAACTTAGAAAGCAGGTTTACAGGGACAAACTTACAGGATTATTTAATCAAACCTGGCTAATAGAAAAAATGAGAGAACTTGTCAGTAAAAAGGGTTCTTCGTTTTCTCTTTTTATTATAAAACCAGACAATTTTAAATCTATAAATGATAATTATGGACACGATGCCGGATCTATAGCTATCAGTATTATGGCAAGAAAATTACGGGATTTTATTGGGGCTGATAAACAAATAGTAAGATATAAAAGTACTGCAATGGCGGTCCTTCAGATCGGAATTACAAAAAAGGAAGCCTTTAATGAAGCTCTGCTTATTAAAGAGTTTATGAATAATCTTGATGTAAGTGAGGCAACAGAAGGAAAAGAGTTTCCCACTACTGCCAGTATTGGAATAACTCTTTTTCCTGACCACGGCATGAATGTTGAAGATCTTATTTCTAAAGCTCATGAACTTCCCCTTATAGGTAGAAGAAGAGGTGGAAACCTTATCCTGTTTCCGGAAGATGCTGGTGAAAACAAATGAATAAGACTCCCGTCAGCATACTAAAATCAATTGAAATCCTCTCTCCTCTTTCCCGTAATGAGCTGGAATTACTCTATTCATATATGAATACTGAAAAATACTGCAAAGGAGAAACACTTTTTAACGAAGGTGATAGCGGTGAAGTAATGTATATAGTACTTTCCGGATCTGTTTCCATATCTGTCAATACACCGGATGGGAAAGTGCT
Source organism: Spirochaetaceae bacterium (assembly GCA_030600745.1). GTDB lineage: Bacteria > Spirochaetota > Spirochaetia > B11-G9 > B11-G9 > JAJRQE01. Next base: position 780 of record JAUVLL010000140.1, read on the forward strand.
GGAGATAGCAGAGATAATATCTGGTAATTTTTTTGGGGAAATGTCTATATTTGACAGTGTTGTAAGATCAGCTACATGCACCCCCAAATGTGACACGACAGTACTCAGCCTTAAAGCTGCTGATTTTTATGAATTCATTAAAAATAACCCCATAGCAGGCAGTAATATTATGCAGCAAATGTTGAAAATTACTACCCTGCGTTTAAACAAAACAGGTGCATTTTTGTCTGATATAGTAACATGGGGTGAGCAGGCAAGGACCAGAGCGATTACAGATGATTTTACAGGATTGTATAACCGGAGATTTCTTGATGAGGCATTTGAAGATCGTTTTGCAGAGGCAAAAGGTGAAGATAAGTACCTTTCTGTAATTATGATCGATCTGGACAATTTTGGAACTTTGAACAATGAATATGGACAAGAGATGGGAGATAAAGTTATCCTTGCAGTTGTTCCAATTTTTAAAAAACTGTTTAGAAAGGAAGATATTCTTGCCAGGTACGGGGGGGATGAGTTTACTTTCCTTTTACCTGGAACAACCGGAGAGGAATCCCTGTCCATTTGTTCAAAACTGGTAAAAGAAGTTCGAAAAATCAGCTTACTGAAGAATCTGGGGGGATCATTGAAAGATGTTACTACCAGTATTGGTATTGCATGTTTTCCGGATCATGCCAATTCGGTTTCAGGGCTTAGTGAGAAGGCTGATCAGGCTCTTTACAAAGCAAAGGAGGCGGGAAGGGACAGGGCAGTTCTCTGGACAAATGAAGTGGATGAGGTCCTGACAAAAACCGGGATAGCCAGCATTAAAAAAAGAAACCTGATCATTGATAATATTTTCGCAGCAATTGTGGAACGGGACTGTTTTCTTGTCATGGGGCACAAAGATCCGGATGAGGATTGTATTTCTTCCATGATCGCTATTAGCCTGTTACTAAACAAATTCTCTAAGACTGTCTGCCTATTAATTCCCGAAAAAATTAATGAAAACTTTCAATATCTTCTCAATATCTGCAGATACAATGCAATAGAACTTATTCATAATAAAGAGGGACTGCCCTGCAATATCTCTACTGTATTTTTTATGGATACACCTAAACCGGAAATGAGAGAAAAATTTTCAGCTTCAAAAGATCTTTATAATAATAAGGATATCCTGAAAATTGAAATTGATCATCATCTTGAAGCAGATAGTAGTTACATAGGTGACAGGGATTATTGTTTTGTGGATGAAGCTTCTTCTGCAAGCGAGCTGGTAGGCATGATGGCGTTCAAGCTGAAAAATCGTGAGGATATCATCAATTCCTTTAATATCCAGGACCTCTTCTCCCGTAATTTTGTTCTTGCTGTACTGACAGGTATTATTGGTGATTCAAAAATGGGAAAATACCTTAAAACCAGAAGGGAAAAATGGTTCTATCGTTTATTCAGTAATATGTTTAATGAAATGCTTACTAATAAAACCCATAAGGATTCCGGTAATTTTTCCACTATGGATGAAGTATTCACTGAACTTCAGCAGATGTCCATGCATGAGGATGAATGCTTTACACTTATGATGAAACAAAAGGTGGATATTTCCCCCCAAATAGCATCAATTATTGTAACTCAGAAAGTGATTAAAGAGATGCGGAATGTTTTTGATCACGATACCATTGTCACAGTTGCCAGGTATGCTGCTGATTCTCTGGCAGAATACAGCCGGACATTAAGTCTTGTTGCTTATTACGATGACAATAAGGATTCCAATCTCATACAGTTTCGCATACGAAGAAGTCATTCTTTCAAGACTCTGGATCTTCGAACTATTCTTAAAGTCTTTGATATAAAAAACGGAGGAGGTCACCCAGGAGCCATTGGTTTTCGTATACCAGCAGCTGATGTTCCTGATCTCCATGAATATGTGAAATTTCTTGTAGATGGGATAGAGAAATTGATTATCGGGGCAGTTGTGGGAAATACACTATTTTTAATAGAAGCTTTTTGCGCTGTATCACTTTTTGAATTTTAAAAGTGGTTCTTCTCTAATTTATGGCCAATACCTGGCGCAAAATAGCCAAAAACATGCTGTTACCATAGACATCGCAAAAGCCTAAATAGGTATTCCTTGACCTTTTGCTGTTGTTAGTGTAGAGTTTGAAACCGACCGGACGGTCAGAAAACAGACTGTATAGTCGGTAATGTCAAACGGAGGGATAATATGAAAAAATTTCTTGCAGCTTTGCTTGTAATTAGTGTGGTTTTATTGACCGTTTCCACTTCCTGTAAGCAAAAAGAAGAGGGAACTGTAAAAATAGGCGCTATTTTTGCAGTTACCGGTGGTGCCTCCTTTTTAGGTGCACCTGAAGCCAGGACAGCTGAGATGGTTGTGGATGAAATAAATGCTGCCGGTGGTATTAATGGAAAACAGATTAAACTGATAATTAAAGATTCTGCTGCGAATCCTGAAAAAGCTATTTCTTTTACCAAACAGCTGATTGAGGAAGATAAGGTAGTGGCTATTATCGGCCCATCCACGAGTGGTGAAACCATGCAGATTAAGGATCTGTGCGAATCCTACAAGGTTCCGCTTGTGGCTGCAGCAGCTGCTGAAGCAATTGTTGATCCTGTAGCAGGTTATGTATTTAAAACACCCCAGAAGGACAGTTATGTTGCCAAATGGATTTTTGAAACAATGCAGTCTATGGGTATAAAAAGGATAGGTGTTGTGGCTGCAAATTCCGGGTTTGGAAATGCTGGAAAAGGACAACTGGAAAAGTATGCACCTGATTTTGGTATTGAAATTCTTATAGCTGAAACTTATGACAGGGCTGCTACTGACCTTACTGCCCTTCTGACAAAATTAAAAGCACAGAATGTTGATGCTGTTGTAAACTGGTCAATTGTACCGGCCCAGTCCATCGTACCTAAGAATATGAAACAGCTGGGGATGGATGTCCCTCTTTTTCAGAGCCATGGTTTTGGTAATATTAAGTATGTTGAAGCTGCCGGAGAAGCAGCTGAAGGGATCATTTTTCCAGCAGGACGTTTACTTATTGCTGAAAAACTGCCTGACGGACATCCTCAGAAAGAAAATCTGGTGGCTTATAAGAGTGCATATGAATCAAAATTTGGTGAAGATGTCAGTACCTTCGGCGGTCATGCCTATGATGCGATAATGCTGATTGTGGAAGCCATTAAAAAAGCAGATAGTCTGGAAAGGACGGATATCCGGAATGCACTGGAATCTATTTCCGGATTTCCCGGAACAGGTGGTATTTTTACTTTTTCACCTTCCGATCATAATGGTCTCGGGATGGATTCTCTGGAAATGCTTACTGTAAGAAATGGACAGTTTGATTTCCTAAAATAATGAGTGGTGAACAAACTCTACAATATATTTTTGCAGGTATTACAGTAGGCAGTATCTACGCCTTTGTGGCCATTGGCTATAATATCATCTACAATGCAACAGGGATTATTAATTTTGCCCAGGGTGAATTTGTAATGCTCGGTGGGATGATTGCCTACACTTTTTCCGGATTTATGCCTTTGCTGCCTGCAGTAGTACTTGCGGTACTGATTACCTCAGCTGTCGGTAGTGTAATAGAGAGTGTTTTTATCCGCAGGATGCGCAAAACTTCAGTTCTGGGAATGATTGTTGTTACAATTGGAATATCTATTTTATTAAGGGAAGCTGCCCTATATATCTGGGATGAACAGATTCGTGCTTTACGTTTTTTTACAGGAAGTGAAATCTCTTCGGTTAGCATTCTTGGTGCCCGAATATCTCCCCAGGTTCTATGGATTTTGGGGATTACAACCATCATTGTGGCGGGACTCTTTCTTTTCTTTAAATTTACTTTAACAGGTCAGGCTATGCGGGCCTGTTCTGAAAATTTACGAGCCGCTAAACTATGTGGGATTCGAACTGATTCAATGGTAAATCTTTCTTTTATGCTCTCAGCCGGAATTGGTGCCCTGGGAGGATGTGTTGTCTCTCCTCTAACACAAACCCATTACGCAATGGGAACGGATCTGGCCATAAAAGGGTTTATAGTTGCTATTCTGGGCGGGTTGGGAAATGCCATTGCTGCAGTAGCTGCAGGTCTTCTCCTTGGGCTTATTGAATCATTCAGTATAAGTATTCTTCCCATGGCTTATAAGGATGTAATTTCCATTATAATTTTATTAATTATACTCGTAGTTAAACCAAGTGGAATTTTCGGTTCCCGGCAAGCTTCTTCAATGAAGGACTATTAAATGAAACGTTATTATTCTGTTCTTCTTTTGGCAGCTGTTATAGTTATAATTCAGGTTTTAACTCTTATAACCGGTAAGGCTTATCTTTTGACTCAGCTGACAATGTCTGCTTACTATATAGTTGTAGCTGTCGGGCTCTGTATGGTAATGGGTTATGCCGGACAGATATCTCTTGGACAGGCTGGTTTTTTTGCTATCGGGGGATATACCACGGCTTTTTTGACAACTATAGATTTTTCCGGTAAAGCGGAAACTGGTTTATACAGGATGCTGGATACTCCTGGATTATTGATTACGAAAGAAACTCTTTACGGTGATACAATAATACATCTGACTCCATGGATATCTCTTTTAGCAGCAGTTCTTATTGCTGCTGTTACAGCTTATGCTCTGGGAATCCCTATTTTAAAACTGAAAGGGCATTATCTTGCAATGGCCACTATGGGTTTTGGCATTATTATCTATAGAATTGTTCTGGGATCCCGAATTTTTGGAGAAGCAGACGGTATCTCAAATGTTCCTTCTTTCCCTGTTTTCCCTGGGATTAGTGTAAGTGGAGATTTTACTTCCCGAATCAGCAATTACTATATTGCCTGGCTGCTGGTTATCCTGGGTATGCTTCTGCTGATTAACCTGATTAACTCCAGGGTCGGCAGAGCTTTAAGATCCCTGCATGGAAGTGAGGAAGCTTCTGATGCCATGGGAGTAGATACCTCCCGGTATAAGGTTATTGTTTTTGTAATAGGTGCTGTTTTTGCTGCAGTTGCAGGTTTTTTTATGACTCACTACAATGGTGGGATAGGCCCTTCTGAAGCAGGGGTTGCAAAATCGGTGCGCTATGTGGCAATTGTGGCGGTTGGTGGTATGGCAAATCTCTGGGGCTCTCTGATTATGGGACTTGTACTGAATTTCCTTTCTCTCAGGGGAGTATTTGGTCATTTTGATGATGCAGTTTTTGGTATTATTCTTGTATTTATGATGATGTTTATACCTGACGGGTTTATTCACACAGATGTTATCCACGATATAAAGGAGATGTTACGGCCGCTTTCTATGCGGAAAAAGAAATTGAAAAAAAAACAGGAGGTTTCTAATGACTAAACCCCTTAATACCTTCAATTCACTTCTCCAAATTCAGAAACTGGACAAATTTTTCGGTGGTCTCCATGCAGTAAATTCTGTCTCTTTTGATGTTAAACCTGGAATAATAAAAGCAGTTATAGGACCTAATGGTGCCGGGAAAACAACTCTCTTTAATATGATTGCCGGTTATTACACACCGGGAGGTGGGCAGGTCTTTTTTAAAGATATTCTTTTAACAGGTATGCAGCCTTTTCAGGTTGCAGGAAAGGGAGTTTTTCGAACTTTCCAGAATTTAAAACTCAGCCACCGTTTATCGGTGATGAATAATATCCTGCTGGGTAGACATACCCGCGGGCAGGCAGGTTTTCTTGCAGGGATGCTGGCCCTTAAAAAGAGCAGGCGGGAGGAGAAAGAAGCAGAAGAAGCCGTTCTGCCAATTTTGGAATGGCTTAATCTTCTTGAACTGAAAGATACAGAGGTGGGTAATCTTTCTTTTGGGAATCAAAGGGCTGTCGAACTTGCCCGTGCGTTGGCTGCAGATCCTGCAATGTTACTGCTGGATGAACCTGCTGCAGGTCTTAATATGCACGAAACTGAGGAACTGGCACAAAGAATTCAGGAAATTCGTGATCAGGGACGGACAATTCTTCTTGTGGAACATGACATGTCACTTGTTATGGAGATTTCAGATGAGATTGTAGTCCTGAATTTCGGACAGAAAATTGCAGAAGGAAAACCAAAGGAAATTCAGGACAATGAAGAGGTTATCCGAATTTATCTTGGTGGTGATGATGCTTAAAATTCGAAATTTGGAATCAGGATATGATAAATTAAAGGTATTAAAAGGTATCAGTCTGCATGTTAATTCCGGGGAGATTGTGACAATTATCGGAGCGAATGGTGCTGGTAAAACTACATTATTAAATACAATTGCCTCTATTGTAAAGGCAGCTGACGGTGAGATAATATTGAATGGAACAGATGTAACGGGCATTACTCCTGACCGGATAGTAAAAAACGGATGTGTTCTTGTGCCGGAGGGAAGACAATTATTCCCGGCTATGACGGTGAGAGAAAATCTTATCCTGGGTGCTTATACTCTTTTTCGGAAAAAGGGGAAAAAAACAGCTAAAGAGAACATCAAAAATATTTATTCCATGTTTCCAATTCTGAAAGACCGTGAAAGACAGCTGGCAGGGACTCTTTCCGGGGGTGAACAGCAGATGGTTGCTATCGGCAGGGCTCTTATGACAGGGCCTGAACTTCTGCTTATGGATGAACCTTCCATGGGTCTGGCACCTATTATTGTAAAAAATATTTTCCGTGTAGTTGAATCATTACGGGATCAGGGAAAAACTATTTTAATTGTGGAACAAAACGCCAGGGCGGTTTTGGAAATTGCCGATCGTGGATATGTTATGGAGACGGGATCTCTTGTTATGGAAGGGAATGCCGAAGATCTTCTGGATAACAATGATGTAAAAAGAGCCTATCTTGGGCGTGATTATAAAGAATTTACTGATAAGTAGTTTTATTAAAGAAGGGGGAAGTGAAAGTGATATATTCACAGGAATACGAAACAATGCAGCGGTCGGATCTTGAGCAGCTTCAGGTTGAAAGACTGCAGGCAACTCTTAACCGGGTATATCGGAATGTTTCCTTTTACCGAAACCTTTATGACGAAAAAGGAGTTGAAATTTCCAATATTAAATCCCTTGTTAATCTGGGAGATCTTCCTTTTACAACAAAAGAAGACCTTAGAAACAGTTACCCTTACGAAGCATTTGCTGTTCCGTTAAGAGATATTGTACGTATCCATTCTACCTCCGGAACAACAGGTACTCCAATAGTTGTGGGGTATACAAAGAACGATTTGAAAATTTGGGCTTGTCTGGTAGCCAGGGTTCTAAGCGCAGCCGGTCTGACCAGCCACGATCTGGTCCAGATCGCCTTTAACTATTCCCAATCCACAGGAGGTTTTGGAT
>JAUVLL010000214.1 GCA_030600745.1 Spirochaetaceae bacterium
TTCCCAACTGTAGTTTTGTGAGTGCCATATTATTATTGGTTACCGGATTTGTACTGTCCAGGTTCAAAGCCTTTGCGTATGATGTCTCTGCTTCTGAATATTTACCAAGTTCAAAAAGTACAACAGCCAGTGATCCATGATAAATTGCCTTATTAGAATCCAGACTTGCTGCTTTTTTGTAATAGGTGACCGCTCTTTCTTTATCACCTGAATTTTTTTTCAATTCTCCCATCTGATAAAAAGCAGCGGCATTTGCAGGGTTTATTGCAGAAGCATTTTCAAAAGCCTTAAAAGCTGAAACTGAACTGCCCAGTCGTCTTTGAGTATACCCAAGATTCATAAATGCATTCTCATGTGTTGGCTCAATATGAATACACGCTTCAAAAGACTGTCTTGCTCCATCAAAATTCTTTGATCGGTATTGAGCTTTGCCCAGTTCATAGAGTAGTTCTGCTTTTTCAGGATTCAGACGTGCAGCAGTCTTGTAAGCATCAACTGCACTATCCCACTGATTTTGTTTTGCATACACTTCTCCAAGGATTTCGTATGGAATCCAAAGATTTTTATCCTTTTCAATAGCCTTATTAGCATATTCCACCGCTTTATTTATATTACGCTGACTATTTTTGTCTTCCTGAAAATAGGACTTTCCTGTTTCTGCATATGCGACAGCAGAGTCAGGATCCAGTCCTAAAGCCTCTCCAAAGTATCCTCTGGCCTGTGAATGCTGTTCCTCCTCCATTTTCTCTCTACCGGTTTTTATAAGCTCACTAACTTTTTCTGCTTTTTCGCGTTCAGCCTGACTTAGCGCAGCCAGTCTATCGGCTTCTTCTTTTCGTCTTTTTTCTGCTTCAAGACGCTGCTCCTCCAGTTTTCGCAATTCTTCAGCATTGCGGGCTTTTTCTTCAGCCAGTGTAACCGCATTAGCCTGATTAGATGAGTCTCCGATTGATTCACCCAATTCAGAAAGACTTTGAGAAAGCTCATCCTGGGCTCTTAAAGCATCTTCTTTGCGATTCTGTTCTAAAATACGCTCGTTCTCTTCAATTTCTTTTTTCCTGTTAATAATCTCATCTCTTAAATTACGTGCATCCATATTATCAGCATTATCTATTAACAGGGAATTTATAAGATTAAGGGCCATATCGAACTGTTCACTCTCAAAGTACTCCCTTGCCAGTCTTAAAGTATTTTCTGACTTTACATCTCCCTTATCTGACGAAAACACACCGGCAAGAAACAAACCGCCCAATGCAAGAAGTATAATCAGAATCAATGCAGTAACTGCAATAATAACTTTTGTTCTATCCATAAAATCTCCCCTCAATCCACAATATCAAAATCAACATTGTAAGCTTCAACATCTTCAGACCCTGCTGATATATTTGTAGTCCCTTCTCCGGCGGAACTCAAAGAATCGAGTACCTGACTTAATAAATCTCTTTGTCTGGCCTCTTCTTCCAGTCGTTTACGTTCGTCCTCAATTTTCTTTATTGCAATTTCATCCAGTTTATGTTCCAAAAGATTTATTACTCTTTTTATCTCATCTCCCTGATAAGGATCAATTTCAACTGACATATATTTCTTATAATCTTTTAATGCCTTATCATACTGCTGTTTACGAAGGTACTCACCAGCTCTGTTACGAAGCGCATCTCCATTGTATTCAAGATCTATAGCCTTAGAGTAATAGCTTATTGCTGAATCGTAATTACCAAGTATTGTCATATTATTAGCAATATTTACTAAAAAATGACTTTTCAGATCTCCTGCATATCCAAGTCCCTGATTATAAATATCTATCGCTTTTTGATTTTCATTAATCTGCTCATATGCAATACCCAGATAGTTATAGATATTTTTATTCCCCTTATCCTCGCCCAAAGCTATTTCCAACCATATTATTGCATCCGCTGGTTTATTTTCCATAAACAGCCTCTGTCCCGTTGAAAGAGAAGTTTCAGAATCCTCCCCAAAGACAGATGATATTAGAAATAATATTAGTATTAGTACTAAACCTGGTCTAACCTTGATTTTTTTGCCCCCTAATCGTTTGACAGTATTCAATTTTCTCATTAATCTTCTATAAGGAGAAGTACATGTCCCTTATTATCTTACTAGTTTTTATCATCGGAATCACAGTGGCAGTTATTACTTTTTTTGTACTGAAAACTATAATTGCTCCCAAAAAGCTTGCCACCGTAGCAAATTTCCAAAAACAGGGTAAATACACTTCTGCTGTCCGCCTTGCTAAACAAATAATTGCGAAAGATCCCAGAAATCCGGAGGCTCATTATCTTCTTGCTCTCTCGTATATTTCACAAAATAAATCAGAAATTGCTCTAATGGAGCTTAAAACAGTAAATAATATGGGTAATTTCGGAGGTTACTGCAAAGAGAATGATTTTCGTTTGATAATTGGCGAACTTTTTGAACAGTTCAACCAACCGGAAGAAGCACTAAAAGAGTATATCCTATTGATAAAACTTATGCCGACCATAGGAGAATACTATTACCGGGCAGGAAAACTTTTTGAAAACCGGAATAAGGCTGACAAAGCTGTTCAATATTATAGAAAAGCTATTCAACTGAATCCCAGATTAAGTTATGTCCACTACAGTCTTGGATATATATTGTACAGAGGGAAAAAGAATGTTGAAGCCAAAGCAGAATTTGAAGTAGCTCTAAAATATAAAGCTGATCTTTATGCAGCTCATTTTTATCTTGGTAAGCTGCAAAAAGGAAACCACGATTACATACCCGCCCTGCTCTCTTTCGAAAAAGCAATCAGAGATCAGGAATTCAAAATTAAAGCTCTGGTTGAACGCGGCAGCTGTTATATGAGTATGAAGAGTTTTGATAAAGCCATAATCGAACTGGAACGGGGAATCAAATTATCAACTAATGCTTCATCTCCTGAAACACTTTATGCCCGATACTTTCTGGCTGCCTGTCATGAGCAGGAAAGAGACTTTGAAAGAGCCATTGATCAATGGGAAGTGATATATACAAAGAAACCAAATTTCAGAGATGTGGCAGAAAAACTTAGTCAGTACCAGGAACTGAGAACAGATGATAGAATGAAAGATTATCTTACTTCAGGTACTGCTGAATTTAATGAAATAACCAAGGCTCTTACTGTATCAATGGGGCTTAATATTACAGAACTTACAGAAATTAATAATGGATGCCAGATTATTGCAGTAGATGGTGACAATAAATGGCGTGCAGCAAAAAAAATGCCTAAACTTATATGGTACCTTCGTGTTCCTGATATGATACAGGATGCAACCATTCGATCAATACATGAAAAAATGAAGGTTATAAGTGTAACCAGAGGTATAATTGTTGGAAGTACAAATTTTTCCAGAAAGGCACAGGAATATGCAGAAAGCAGACCTATTGACCTTATCAACAAAGAAGAACTTCAAAAAAACCTGAAGGAACTCGATTTCAGGGAAATTCAAAAAACGCTTAAAAAGGAAAAATAGGTATGCCTCAATTTAAAATACTGGGTATATCAGATAAAATTGATCCTCTTATTTATTCGGGTAACGTTAAGAAGCGTTTTAGTGATATTGACCTTATATTAAGCGCCGGTGATCTGGAGCTTAAATATTATGGTTTTATTGTCAGTTCATTGAATAAACCACTTTTATTTGTATTTGGAAATCACAATTTAAAATCATTGCCTCTTTATCGTCATAAAAATGAACAATTTGATTTTAAAAATTCAGATACATTTGTTAATCTTCCATCAAGTTATGGATCTATCTATTTAGGTGACAAAGTTAAAAATATCAAATCACTTCTTGTAGCTGGTCTTGGAGGCAGCATGAAGTATAATAACGGTTCAAATCAGTTTACTGAATTTGGAATGGCACTGAAAATAATAAAGATACTCCCCGGGTTGCTGATTAACAGGATTTTTTATGGAAGATGGCTTGATATTCTCCTGACTCATGCTCCACCAAGAGGGCTCGGAGACAAACAGGATAGATGTCATCAGGGCTTTAAAATTTTCCGCACTTTTCTGGAACTTTTCAAACCCCAATACCTTCTTCATGGTCATATTCATCTATACGATATCAACACTCCAAGGGAAATCACTTTTATCAAAACAAAAATAGTTAATATATATGAACATCAAATTATTAAGATAGAGGTACCATGATAGAAAGCGACAATTCTCATTTTATAAATTATCAGGCAAGGGAAGATTTTAATAAAGCCAGATCCAAAGCTTCAATTTCACGGATTTTAAATGCTCTTACACCGGAAAAACAGGATCTACTATCGTTGGAAGACATTAGAAATCTGATTAAACCTAAATCAGAAACTTATCTTGGGATGAAAGTAATTGAAATAAAAGATATTATAGGCAGCGAAGGCAGATATAATGATTTTAACAGAACATTTTTACCCAAAAGAGAGTTTATTCGAAACAGATGGGAAAATGTAGATAAAGCTCATTTAAAATCCATAATACTGCCTCCTATCAAATTATACGAAATTGGCGGTGCACACTTTGTACGGGACGGAAATCATAGGGTCTCGGTAGCAAAACTGAAGGGAGTAATGAGTATTGATGCAGAAGTTATAAGACTTGATACAGAAATATCCCTTGGAGCTGAACTTACAAGATCTGAAATTCAAAAAGCAATTATTCAATACGAAAAAAAGAGAGTGTTTGAACAAACAGATTTGGGAGAAATAATCAAGCAGGATGATCTGGATTTTACTGCAACTGGTAGATTTTATGAAGTTCTTAGACATATACAAGGCCACAAATACTTTCTTAATGAAAACAAGGAAACAGAAATAGCTTTTACAGCTGCAGGAAAGTCATGGTATCAGAATCTTTACCTGCCGATAATCAGCATAGTACGGGCTGAAAATATACTGACAAGATTTCCAGGCAGAACCGAAGGAGATCTTTACATGTGGATAATTAAGCATTGGGATGAACTAAAAAATAGAAATGATGACAATTTTTCTCTTCAGGAAGCGGCAGTTAACTTTTCATCACAATATGGAAAATCACATTTCCAACGGTTTCTTAATTTGATAAAAAAAATAATCCCTTAGTTTACACACCCTATTCTTCTCTCATACTTCTGTTATTGGTTTCCTTCTTTTCATCTTTCAGGGGATAAGGACCTCTGATTAAGCCAACCCCGTTTTCTGCATCAAATGAATATATGCTTACCCAGAAAGCTCTGTTTGATGTATCATTATTAATTATATCCATACTGATTTTACCATTCTCAATTTTTATGTTTTTTAACAACTCCATTGATTTATCATATATCCATAATGTATTTTCAGAAAAATTTGATCTAATTTCAATATCTGAACCAATCAGCAATTCGGGAAAATATTTATCATTATTTGTATCAATCATTTTCCCTGAAATGCTAAAACTTCTGGTATCCCTTTCTCCAGCTTTATCTATAACAACAAGTCTATACTTTCCAGCAGGTAAATTGGAAAAATCGTTCATTCTTATACTTTTGGAACCAATCCAGTTCTTACCACCAAGAACCTTTTGAGTCCAGATATCAGTATCTAACTGCCAGAATAGTTCTGACTCATCATGGATCAAATATATAAAATCAATATCTGCTATACCATCCTCATCTTCAATAAGAGTAAAAACGGAAAGTTCCTGATGTATTGATAATTCTGACGGAGTCCGTATAAAATTAACCTGCCAGACAACCTGACCGATCTCCGGCACTGAACCACTACAGGAAACCAGCATAAGTAGAATGGTATTTAATATAACAGACTTAATCCTCTTAATCAAAGACATCGCAATGAATTACTTCCCTGAAATATAATTTTCATAACTTACTACAGGGTTAGCGTAAGATTCGAGAACGATATCCTGGACATCTGAGGAAAGCCTTTTATACCTGTTAAGAAACTCGCCAATATCATCTTTGGTATACATATTATCATACTTCCTGCATT
>JAUVLL010000220.1 GCA_030600745.1 Spirochaetaceae bacterium
TGAGTCTAAAATACATTTGGGTTAGATTTATTCGTGAGGCAATAGGTATAGTTAGTAAGATAAATAAATAAGAGATAATAGTAAAAGAGGGAAACAGACAGACAGTTTTGATGTACCCGAGTGTGATTCATAGGAATTATAATTATCATTCAGATAGGGGCACACGGGAAAGTCTCACCTTATCCATCCCGGATTCTCCCATGCGTATACCAAAACCCCTCATACTCAGTACCCTCTCATGATTCTCCTCACACCACTTTTTGTAGGCATTGTAGAGGAACAGAGACTTAATCATGGTAGTTGGATTCTTAACACACATCTCTTCCAGAAAGGTCTCAATAGCACTCATCTCCTGACGATATACCGATGTAGCTTCAACAATAGCAGGAGCGCTCCCCAGCCCCTCTTTCTGCCATTTCAGGGTTCCTTCAACAATCCAGGCAAGTATTCCCGGCAGTTCATTCTCCAGTTTTTTGGACAACATCTTGTCCTGCTTATTCTCAGGAAAGCTCACTTCAAAGGGAATCATTCTTATCCTTCGCCATATTGCATTATCCGTCCCGCCAATCTTCGGTTTGTGATTTGTTGCCATAAATATTTTAAAGGTGGGCAGGAAATCAAAAAACTCCCCATAGAGGAAACGGGCAGAGATAACATCATCTCCGGTAAGCCTTTTTATCACAGCCTCAGCCAGCTTCCCTCCATACTCAGCCTCCATGGCAGAAACAAATCTTGTACCTTTTAACCTCGCAATATCGTTACTGGCCTGGTCTCCCTTTTTCTGCATAAATGTTTCTGTGGGTGTACTTGTGGCATAATCTCCCATCAACTTCATTACTGTATTTATAAAAGTGCTCTTACCGTTTGCCCCATTCCCGTAGAGGATAAACATTGCCTGACTGCCGTTGTCGCCTGTCAGGGCCCATCCAAGGGCCCTCTGAATGCAGATCAATCATTCCGTTTCTGCAGTTAAAAATAAAGGGATGTCTGTCCAGTATATCAGGCACTATGTTTATATCTTTATTCCAGGCGGTAACCCGAATCATCGCTTCAATCTTTCTTGCAGACTCACTTCTTCCAGCGTGCTCCATCATTGCTATTGCTTCATCTTTTGTTTTATTTGCAATGGATTTTTTATACATCCCCCTAATAGTATCAATACCCATCTGATAGATAAGATTTTCATCGTCTCTCTTCCACCTTCTACCGTCCCATATAACCCATTTCTTCCATGGACAGCAAAAACGGATTTCACTACCATATTCGTGCGTCATCATTTTCGCATTAAAAAGATCAGAGTATCTTTCTTCTCCAGCCTCGTTAATCTCTGCCGTTACAAAAACAGCTTCCCGGTCTAAGTATTCATCAGGTTTGTAAAGTCCTTTTGGATACTCCTCCATATCACTTAGAGCCTCAATGTAGAGCCAGTACTTTCTGTCCATGTATTCAGGTTCACTTCGTTTTTCCAGGGGGACTTGTTCAGAATATTTTATGTAGGTCATATACAGAACAGCAAGATCACCTGGCTTTTCCATATACTCCTTCCTCCTTAAGGAACCCACAATATCTAATACCCGCTCATCAAAACTGTAACTTTCTTTCATTGCCAAAAGCTTTGCAGCACATTTCTGCTCATAATCCTCAAACCGTTTCAGCCTCTCCGTAATTTTTGCCAATACCTTTTTTTCTGCCATTTACCACCTCTTATCTTTTTTGGTTTAGCCATCAGTAACAGGATCAGCTCCTTAATTTTAAGAAAAGCTCTCCAGGTTCTTCCGGCTTCATAGTTAAGAGTAAGGGAAAAAGGGTATTCTTTAGGGTAGGGTTTACCCTACCTTTATTGTAAAACGATAGTTACTTTATTATATTTTATACAGGCAAAAATGACGAATTTTATGGAACGTGTATTCCCTGTCAAGTTGATTATTCTACTGTTGTATATCCTAATGCTGCATATCCTTTCAGTCTTTTGTCATGCATCCTGGATAACACAGGAACATTTAAATCAGCATAATCATAGATTAGAACTTCTTCTTTTCCATGATAGTCTCTGTGCAATCTTCCAGCATATTGAGAAAGGGTACCACGCCAGGAAACAGGGAAAGTAAGAAAGAGGGTATCCAGGAAAGGTAAATCTATTCCCTCTCCAAGATATTTGCCGGTTGCCAGTATTATTCTGGAACTTCCTTCTTCTACCAGGTTTATATCAGCAAATATTTTCTTTACCTGCTTCTTTCCCAGCCCACCTTTTAGTAGGAATAAGTTATAATTCAAGGGTTCAAGTAAACTATATAGAATATCAAGGTGTTCTATTCTTTCACTTAGTATGAGTATTTGCTTTTTCAATGCAACCATCTTAATAACATCTGAAACAATTTGCTTATTTCTATCCTCATCTTTGTAGACAATCTTAAAAAGCTCCTGGATGTTATGGTCTCTGTAATCAATAATATTAAATTCTGTTCTGCAAACAAAAACTCTGTGATCAAAAGACCTTTTTAATGCTTGCCTTTTGGCACTTACTGAATATCTAATTTTACCCAGATTCATAAAAATGATGGGGTGTTGACCATCTTTTCTCTGCACTGTTGCAGATAAACCTACTTTATAAAAAGCACTGCTCTGCCTGATAGTTTGCTCAAAAGAAAATGCAGAGATATGATGACACTCATCTACAATGACCTGCCCATAGTCCTTTATCCAATCCTGAGTCACTCCATTCCGTGATACACTTTGGATGATAGCAATATCTAATTTCCCATTTCTTCTCTTTTTTCCGCCACCAAATTGTCCAATATCTTTAGCTGTTATCCCCAAGAACTGAATCATCCTTTCCACCCACTGCTCCATAAGCTGTTTCCGGTGAACAAGAATAAGAGTATTTACTTTTCTGTTGGCGATGAGCCATAAAGCAATTACAGTTTTTCCAAAAGCTGTAGTTGCAGACAATACACCTGTTTCTTCCTTTATCAATTCTTTCACTGCTTTTGCTTGATCGTCCTTCAGGTTCCCTATAAATTCTACATCGAGTGGAATCCCGTGATTCCGTTCATCACTTACTATTGGTGTTATTTTGTAATGGCTCAACAATCCCTTAAGATCATTAAAACAACCAATTGGTATTGCTATATACTTAGGAAATTGTTCATACAGATATAAAATTCTGGGTTTATTCCATGTAGGAAGTCTCATCGCTTGCGCTCTATAGAATTCAGGGTTGGAAAAGGATGCTAATCTTAGAATTCTGTTCCTAAGAACAGGAGGGAGTCCAGATGATTTAACAAAAACCTGATTAGAAAGAGTAATATCAACTTTTTCAGGAAGAGGTTCACTTATTTCCGGATACCGGATATGGCTCCTTATTTTCCACGGGGCATCTTCTGACATATCATCAACATCATCATGACCGACAGGTAAGATTTCTCCAGTACTTTGAGCTTTCCGAACATAAGTAGCTACAAAGTCTTTATCTACTTTTTCTATATTTGAAAGAAATGCCCATTGATCAGAATAGGGAGAGAAATTTCTATCTACAAACATGGAGTGGTTCTTTTCTCTGGCTTTTTTCTGTAATGGTAGAGCAATAAGATTGCCAAATCCCCCACGAGGAATTGTGTCCTGATTAGGGAAAAACCGATCAAATGAATCAAGACCGATTTCAGGTCGCCTGTCCAATGTTTTAGTAACCAGAGCAGATCCAAGTTTTCTTGCAGCAGAGGCTTCTATTCTTTCATCGAAAAATATCCAAATATGACCGCCATTTCCAGACCTGGATCTTTCAAGATAAGCAGGAATATTTTCACTTTTACAAGTATCCAGAAAAGCACTTACATCAAGTTTCCATTGCTCTTTATCGAAATCCAGTGCTAAAAACCAGCAGGTCTCATCAGTCATCAATGGATATATTCCCATTACAAATGGTTTTGATGATTTCTCACCCATCAAGTGATATTTAATTTCATCATCTGTAATGGGAAAATAATCTTTATTTGAGCAATCCCTGCATTTTATTTTAGGTTTACCGCAAACTCCCTGTACCCATTCATTCCTGCATGCAGGCTGATATCCTGATTTGCCAGTTTTTTTGCTTTCAAAACGAAGAGCAAATACGTCTTCTCTTCCACGAAATAGGGACCGGAACAGTTTTATCTTTTCATCAGAATGAGAATTAATTGAAACGGTTACCTGATTTGTATCTTTATTAATATTTTTCAGAGAGGCCAATTCGTTTTTCTTTTTGTTCAATTCCAATTCAAGTTGTGATATTTCAGATTCTAACCTGGTTATTTGTTCAGAAGAAGCTTCCATGATATGAATAATATCCTTTTGTAAAATGACTGTTAAGAGACTCTTTTCAATTACCCACCTATCCTATAAACAGGATTGTACATTATTCAAAAAACTCACAGTTCCTTCAATATCATAAATTGTATCAGCTACCAGCCGTAATTTTAACTCTTCAGGCAAATATGGTTGAAACTTGCTCAAATGATAATTTGGTACATTTGAATAGAGAAAATTTAGAGTTTCCGGTTTTTCCCAATACAAAGGATCTGAAATTTTCTCTATAATTCGATCATAATCCTCAGGTTCCAGGTGCTCATTCTTCACTTTTATATATTCATTGCTTGCCTGTACGCTAGTGTCTAATTCCATCATAAAAACTATACGTAAAGTATTGTTGATATTCCCGCCTGCCCAGGTCCACCAGATAATCCCCTTGTCATCATATTCAATTGGGGCAAAACTACCCGCAAGAAAAGACTGTAAGTCACCTCTATATTCTTCAAGATATTCTTTTGCCTCAATATCAAGATACGAATAGTCTTCAGTACTAACAATAACATCCCTCATTTGACGGCAAAGTTTATAACTAAGAAAATTTGGAGTAATCCCACCCCATTTTGGAACTTTTCCTCCTGCAGCCTTCGTCACTAATACTCTTTTCTTCTTCCATTCTATTCGTTCAACAGACCAGGCTTTGCCGGCAAGATAAAAACTGGCGTTTTCCTCCAGAACTTGTTCCAGGAAATCCCATTGAACATTACCTATAATATCCCCGGACAGTCCAAGAACTTCAAATTCATGGGGGGAACTGAAAACAGAATAAATTTCCATAAAGTTCTTTCGACCAAAGGCCTTTTCTGCATCAAGCCCCATGGAGAACATTCCGCCATCATCATGGAGAAAGTCTTTCGTAATAAGAAAGTTCACAAATTTATCAAATTTGTCCCTGCTTATTTCAGAAAAACAGTGAGCCTGATGGAGTTGATTCCATAGCATTGCCGGATTAACAGCACCTCTCTCAAGGCAAAGTGCCATTATTTGATGGAGTAGAATATGCCAAACCTTTCTATTTATATTTACATTTTCTACCCAACCTGATCTGGCAAGTTCAACTATGGCTATAGCCTGAAGTAGTTTAGTTTCTTTTTCAATAAAAAAAGTAGTATTCATTACAGTTTCCAAGCGGCGTCCTGTTCTTCCCATTCGTTGTAAAAAAGAAGAGACAGTTGCCGGACAATCCACTTGAAGAACTTTATCCAAATCACCAACATCAATGCCCAGTTCCATTGTTGATGTACAGACTATACAGGCTTCCTTTCCCTGATAAAATTCTTCCTCCGACTCTTCCCGTTTTTCACGACTAAGGGATGAGTGGTGAACATATATTGGCTCATTCCATTTTTTTAGTCTTCTGGAAATTTCTTCTACCAAACGACGGCTTTCACAAAAAAGGAGACTTTTATATCCGTGGGCTGCATCTGTAATCAGAGTTGCCATTTGACCAGGTTCAGATATCAACTTTATTTCAATTTGTTTTTTTCCAATCTTCCTGGGCGGATCAATTTTCTTTTGAAGGTTTTTAGAACTTCCCTGAAGCCATTTTAGT
>JAUVLL010000037.1 GCA_030600745.1 Spirochaetaceae bacterium
AAAGACCTCAAAAACTATCATCCAAGACGCCGCAACTGGGTCTGGAGGACCTCTATCCCTCAAGTAAGGGCGAACGGCCGTTCTCCCCAACGAGAAAGATCACCCCAGGAGCAAGAACCCAACCAGATAGGTAAATTCACATACCTCGAAACCTCCAAAAACCTATCCTCCTCCGTCCCCCTCCCTGCCGCACCTTACTTCGACGATATAGATCCTCAGCCGGCCTGTTCAATAACAACAGAGATTGCCTCCGGAAGGTTCGAAGATGATATCCGTCGAATGAGGATGGCTGCATGGCATGGTGCGGACCACCTGATGGTAATTCGAACAGCAGGCCAGAGCCATATGGAAGGACTTATAGAAGGAACCCCCCAGGGTATAGGTGGTGTGCCAATAACAAGAAAACAGATAAGAGCACAGAGGAAGGCTCTTGACTTAATAGAAGATGAAGTGGGAAGACCAATTAATTACCACTCCTATATAAGTGGTGTTGCAGGACCGGAAATGGCTGTAATGTTTGCCGAAGAGGGAATAAATGGTGCACATCAGGATCCCCAATACAATGTTATTTACAGAAATATCAATATGGTAAGAAGCTTTGTAGATGCGGCTGTGGCAAAAAAAATGATTGCCTGGGCTGGAATTGCCCAGATAGACGGTGCACACAATGCAAACGCCACAGCAAGGGAGGCATGGAAGGTAATGCCTGAATTAATGGTACAGCACGGTATAAACTGTATTTTCTCAGTTAAGGCAGGGATAAAAAAAGAAAATATCTGCCTCTCCACTGTACCTCCCACATCTCCTCCTGCACCTTGTATGCGAATGGATCTGCCATACGCAGTTGCCCTAAGAGAACTCTTTAAAGAGTATAAAATGAGGGCTCAGCAGAATACAAAATACATGAGCTCATCAACACGGGAAGCAACTGTTTCACACACATTAAATCTTTTAATATCTGAACTTACCTCTGCTGATATTCAGTCAACAATTACTCCCGACGAAGGGAGAAATGTACCATGGCATATCTATAACATGGAGGGGACAGACACGGCTAAGCAGGCTTTTGCAGGAATGGACGGCCTGGGAACTATGCTGGAAATTAAAAGACACAACAGCGAACTGGGAAATAAAGTAAGAGAATTAAAAGAAAGAGCTATCCTTTTTCTTGAAGAAATGATCAAAGAGGGTGGTTATTTCAAGGCTGTAGAAGAAGGGTTTTTTGTTGACTCCGGTGAATATCCCGAACGTAATGGAGATGGGATTTCACGAAAAATTGATGGTGGTATTGGTGTAGGCACAGTTTACGAAAGAGATGAAGACTACATGGCTCCTGTAACAGCCCACTTTGGATACAATAACCTTGTCCCCTTTGGAGAAGAAGCTGTTAAAGATCCTTCCTCTCTAATCGGAGGTGGAACTTTCGAGGTTCCTGAAAAAATAGTTTTTATAGATGAGCTTGATGAAGAAGATAATGTAAATGTACGAATGGAAAGAACAACAGAACTTCGAAATACTTCAAGAATCATGCCCGAAATGGAGTGGCAGGGAGATGGTATTGTTCAGACAACAATGTTTCTTCCAACTGATAAACGAACAGCATCTTTTGCAGCTATTGAAATAGGCAAAAAGATGGGTCTTGCTGATGTTGAAGTGATCAATGTAGAAGTGATGCACCCCGCTGAAGGTACAAGGGTAGAAATTAAAGGCAGGGTTGATTTTACAATAGACACAGCAAAACTCGACATCCCACCGGAACCTGAAGTTATGACAGAAGAAGAAATAAGATCCATAATAAAATCCGAACCTATGACAATTGTTGCCGGCACGGTAGGTTCTGATGAACACTCAGTGGGCCTCCGGGAAATTATAGATATTAAGCATGGTGGTATTGAAGGATTTGGAATTGACTGCCAGTATCTTGGGACCTCCGTCCCCCTTGAGAAACTTATAGATGCGGCTATTGAGACAAATGCTGATGCAATACTTATTTCCACCATCATCAGCCATGATGATATACACTATAAAAACATGAAAGATCTTCATAACCTGAGTGTGGAAAAAGGGATCCGGGATAAGATAATTCTGGTTGCAGGCGGCACTCAGGTATCTCCGGAAATTGCAGCAAAACAGGGAATAGATGCCGGATTCGGCCGTGGAACAAAAGGAATTAACGTAGCAACTTTTCTTGTAAAAGAAAGAGAGAGGAGACAGGAGAACGGAGAAGGGAGACGGGAGGAATAGGAAGGATGAAGAAGAGAGGTTTTTCTGTTCTTGCTCTTCCATCCTCCGGTCTCCTTACTCCTGTCTCCCCCACATAGTCTTAATGGTTATAAATAAGGGTAAACAATGAAGATAGACGTTCTTATTGCGGAGATAGGGAGTACTACAACTCTGGTAAATGCTTTTAATGATATTGATAGTTTAAGTCCGGTATTTTTAGGGCAGGGCTCAGCTCCAACAAGTATTAAAGAAGGTGACGTACGTATTGGATTGAATTCTGCCATTAAAAACCTGAAGAAAGTACTTTCCGGCAAGCCTTCAGGAATTTCCTGGAACTCATTCTTTGCTACTTCAAGTGCCGCCGGTGGATTGCGGATGACTGTCCATGGTCTGGTTTATGACATGACGGTAAAGGCAGCAAAAGAAGCAGCCCTGGGAGCAGGAGCAAATATCCATCAGGTAACCGCAGGTAAAATGAGACAGAGCGATATTGATCGAATGATTAATATTAAGCCTAACATAATAATGATTGCCGGTGGAGTAGATTTTGGGGAAAGGGATACAGCTCTGGAAAATTCAACGGCCATCTATAACGCCTTAAACCTTACCTCACTTAAAACACCAGTTATTTATGCAGGTAATATAGAGAATCAGAACGAGATTAAAAACATATTTGCAAACTATAGGGGCAAACTTATAATTGTAGATAATGTCTATCCCCGGATTGATGATCTTCAAATTCTACCTGCCAGAAAAATAATTCAGGCAGTTTTTGAGGACCATATTATTCATGCACCCGGTATGGAACACATAAGAGATATGGTGGATGGTCCGATAGTTCCTACACCAGGTGGTGTTATGCTGGCGGCTGAAATTCTAAAAGAGAGTACAAGTGATCTGATAGTAATCGATGTGGGAGGCGCAACAACTGATATTCATTCAGTTACCAGTGGCAGTGAAGAAATAAACCGAATTCTTATCAGCCCCGAACCCTATGCAAAAAGAACAGTAGAAGGGGATCTGGGTATCTATATAAACCGTAAAAATGTCCTGCGGCTAGTGCTCCAGGATCAGAAAAATACTGATATATATACAGAGGAAGACAGAAATTACCTTGGTAAAATCGTAGATGGCCTGGGCCCGGTTCCAGTAACAGACAAAGAAAAAAAGATAGCTTATGACCTCACTTTTACAGCAGCTTCAGCAGCTTTAGGGAGACATGCAGGAGCATTCAGAGACCTGTATGGGCCAAGGGGAAAAACCAAAATGGCAGAAGGCCGGGATCTTACAGCAGTTAAATACTGTATAGGTACCGGCGGGGCCCTGACAAGATTAAAGGGAGGAATAGAGATTATGCAGAAAATGGTTACTAACTCCCCGGGTAAAAAACTCTATCCTGGAGAAGGTATAAAGTTTCTCCTTGATAAGAATTATACAATGGCCAGTCTTGGCGTTCTTTCAAAACAGTACCCGGATGCAGCAGTTAAATTAATCAAACAAAGCCTTGGATTATCAAATGAATAATATCAGACTTCAGGAGAAAGCATAATGTCAGGACCGGTTATTACTGTAAACCTAAAAAAGATTGAAGATAATACAAGAGTTATTGTAGATTTCTGTGGAGAACATGGTATTGATGTAATTGGAGTTTCCAAGGTCACCTGCGGCATGCCTTCTGTAGCAAAGGCCATGATTTCCGGAGGTGTAACAGGAATTGGTGAATCCAGAATTGAGAATATCAACAGACTTCGGATGAGTGGGATCAATCACCCTGTTACACTACTACGAATTCCACCTCTTTCAGGGGTTGATGAAATTGTAAACTCTGTGGATACCAGTCTGAACTCTGAACTCTCTGTAATAAAAGAGCTATCCCTTGCAGCTGATAAAAAAGGGAAAGTGCATGGTATTATACTGATGCTGGACCTGGGGGATCTTCGTGAAGGGATATGGCCGGATGATCTCTTGCAGATTGCAACAGAAACAGTGGGGCTGCCGGGAGTACGATTAGCTGGTCTGGGGACAAATCTCACCTGCTATGGAGGAGTTCTTCCTTCAGAAAAAAACATGCAGATGCTTTCTGATTATGCACATAGAATAGAAGATTCTCTTAATATTAAACTGGACATTCTTTCCGGTGGGAATTCTTCCTCTCTGGATCTTGTAAGACGGGGGAAAATGCCGAAGAAGATTAATCAGCTGAGAATTGGAGAAGCAATAATGCTTGGAAGAGAAACAGCTTATGGGAAAAGATGGCCCGGAACATCCTTTGATGCTTTTACTCTGGAAGCTGAACTTATAGAGATAAAGACAAAACCATCAATACCAATCGGAGAAACAGGAATGGATGCATTTGGGGGAAAGCCGGTTATTGAAGACAAGGGAGAAATGGTTCGTGGGATTCTGAATATAGGAAGAGAAGATGTAGATGTTGACGGGCTGTCCCCAATAGATAACTCTTTATCCATCATTGGAGCATCCAGTGATCATCTTCTTATAAATATTACAAAAACAGAAAATAAACCTCAACTGGGAGACAGAATTGGCTTTACACTTAGCTATGGAGCCCTGCTGGCAGGAATGACATCTGCATATGTACTAAAAAAACCTCTTCTTCCAAAAAGCAGTCTGGTAAAAAACAGAATAGCTATGGTAGGTTCTTCCCCTGTATTTAACACTCCGGAAATTAAATCCAGGCTGACATCTCTGAATATTGAAGTTACAGGACCATTAGCTCCAACCCCTGCAAACTTAGAACAATCTTTTAAAGACAGAACTGTGCCATTTATTGCCGGTCCAGAGCGTGTAACACTTTCAGGTATGACTGCTATGAAAAATACTCTTGGACAAAGCGGATTAATTATTCTGGATTCTCATGCATCTTTAATGATTTCTGAATCTGCAAAAGCTGACAGAAAAATTCTTTCAACAGCCCTTGGCCTTGTAGATGATAATATAAACATGAGCTCTGATTTCTCTCCGGAAAATATAGTTATTATAGGCCTGCAGGAAGCGGAAAAAGAGGAATCTGATCTTATACGAAGGCTTAATCTGACTGTTTTTACTATGGAGGATATTGATCTTCTTGGTATTAGAGAGGTAACCAGAAGAGCTTTGAGAATAGCATGTTCCGGCACCCATGGATTCTACCTAAGCTTTTGTCAGGATGTGGGTGGTAACACAGACGAGGGATTAACTGCCCGGGAGCTGCATCTTGCCATGGAATTAATTTCAAAATCGGAACAAATGAGAGCTATTGATATTTCTGGTTGCCTTAAAGAGGGACAGATTGACTATACCCCTCTTTTACATTTTGTGGAGTCGGCTTTTGGGAAGAGAATACTGGGACAGCAATAGATATTCAGTGTACTTAAATGCATAATTATTGAACTACGTGTAACCTTGTAAAAAAGTCTTATAATTCAATATTTCCCTTGTATAAGTTTCTTTTTAGCTGTAATATACCTTGTAAAAACGCCCTGGAGAAAAATCATGCAAAGAGATTTATTGATAAATCTAAATGAATGGGCCCTTGGTGATCATAGAAAACCATTAATTCTAAGAGGAGCAAGGCAAGTTGGAAAGTCATGGCTTGTTAAAAAACTAGGAAAACAATTTGACAATTTTATAGAGATAAATTTTGACAGGAACCCTGAACTTACAACACTGTTTGAACAAACAGTTGAACCCCGGAAATTGATAAAATTACTTTCAAATTATACTGATACAGAAATAATTGCAGGAAAAACACTGCTTTTTCTTGATGAAATTCAAAATTGCAGTCGGGCAATCACATCTTTACGATATTTTTATGAAGAAATGCCGGACCTGCATGTTATTGCTGCCGGTTCTTTACTTGATTTTGAACTTAATAAGATTTCTATCCCCGTTGGCAGAATTAGTTTTTTATATGTTTATCCTCTTTCTTTTGGAGAATTTCTTTTAGCTCTGGGAAAAGAAAATTTAAGGAAAATGATTATTGAAAATGGATTTAAAGAACTTCCTGAATTATTTCATAACCAATTAATAGACTTTACAGGAATTTATAGTTTTATCGGAGGAATGCCGGAAGTTGTCCAAAGATATATAGATATAGGTGATTTAAAAAAATGTATGGAAATCCAATCGGATATCCTGCAAACATATAAAAGGGATTTTAATAAATATGCAAAGAAACATCAGCTGAAATATCTTGAAAAAGTGTTCACATCAATTCCGCTTCAGACCGGTACCAAATTTAGATTCGTTTCTGTTTCAAGGGAGCATAAAAGCAAAGATCTGCTTGAAGCACTTGATATGCTTTGTATGGCCGGGGTTGCAAATATAGTCTATCATAGCAGTTCAAACGGTATTCCGGTTCATTCCGAAATAGATATAAAAAAATTCAAAGTATTCTTTTTTGATGTCGGACTTGCTCAAAGAATTTTAAATTTGGACTTTAGGCCCTTAATGCTCAATCCGGATATTTCACAGATTAACAATGGTGCAATAGCAGAACTTTTTACAGCTCAGGAATTAACAGCCTACAGTAATCCAGGAGAAGAATACTACCTTCACTACTGGCACAGGGAAGCAAAATCAAGTAATGCCGAAATAGATTTTGTTATTGAACAAAATGGTAAAGTAATTCCAATTGAAATAAAAAGTGGTCATGTTGGAAAAATGAGAAGTTTAAAACTTTTTATGGAGTCAAAAAAGACTGCTTGCGGGATAAAAATATCAACATATCCATTTTCTTTTTATAATAATGTTCAGTCAATTCCATTTTATGGAATAGAAGTTTTATCAAACAGCTCTTTGCCTTGTGTTAAAATAGATTCAGGAGAATAAAAATCCTACCAGGCAGGATTATCCCAGATCCGTCCGGCAAACCGGGGTTTCCGTTTCTCATCTTCCCTCAGATCCAGTCCCAGAGTCCCACCGGGATTCATAATATTGTTGGGATCAAAATAGTTTTTTAGTGACCGGAACAGATCCAGCCGGGCTTTACCGATGGAATCCTCCACCCAGAGAGCTGTCATCTTTCCTACCCCGTGGTGATGACTCATGGAAGCCCCGGCTTTCTGAATATTATCGAATATACCGAACTGATAATCCAGATACTCATCCTTGTCTTTGAATTTTCCGATAAAAATAAAATAGAGATTCGCCCCCTGGGGATAAGCGTGGGAGATATGGGTCATACAGATAGTATCCGGCCGGGATTTAGTGAACTTCCGCACTTCTTCATGGACACGTCCCATCATATCCCAGGTGACACCGCATTCCATGGTATCAATGATAATACCGTAATCCTGTAGAGACTCCCGCATATAGGGATCGCTGAAGCGTCCATGCTCCCAGCTTGTAACCGGATAGCCTGTCAGATAGAAACCACCGTACTTTCGGCAGATCTTTTTCACTTTTCGTGCCAGATTCTTAGAAAAACCCTTTTCCCCTTCAGACCAGCCAAGAAAGAGGCAGCGCTGCATAGCTTTGTACCCCATTATATTCATAGCGGTTTCCAGAACAGAACCTTCCACTTTGTACAGCTTGAGCATGAGATCCGTTTCTTCCGGGTCGGAAAGACGGAAAACTGAAGGATGACCGGCCTCATACTGCATGATCTCACGGGCGGCATTACGTGCATCCTCCCAGTTACGAAAAATAAAACTGAACTTTTTCCGGTTTTCCTTTGTCATCCGGAAGATTTTCAGCTTCACATTGGTCAGCACACCAAAAGCACCCTCGCTTCCCATCATGATTTCATCAATTTCCGGACCCACAGCATGAGCAGGAAGCCCATAACTGCTAATAATACCACGGGGAGTCACATATTCCTGACCCATAACCATATCACGGATGTTTCCATAATATGTGGAGTTCTGTCCTGCTCCACGGGTAACTACCCATCCGCCGACAGAGGAGTATTCAAAAGACTGTGGGAAGTGGCCGCAGGTATACTCTCTTTTCGCACCGAACATCTCTTGTGCATTGTTCAGGACCTCTTCCAGCCGGGGACCGGACATACCTGCCTGAACATTTATCGTCTGGTCAGTTTCATTAAACTCAATCACCTTATTGAAGTGGAGACGCATATCAAGAGAGATTCCTCCCTTACAGGCTTCCGTCCCCCGGGTTACAGAGGAACCGCCACCGTAAACATAAATGGGAATACGGTGCTCATTGCAGTAGGGAACAATCTTTTCTATCTCCTCCTTCTCTGAAGGATATACCACCAAATCAGGAATATTTTCGATGATATTCTCCCGTAAACGGTAAAGGTCATGCATTGTCTTACCGTATGAGACAGCCAGACGGTCATACACCTTTGTACTGATCCTTTCCTCTCCAAAGACAGATCTGAAAAAATCAAGATGTATCTCATCCAGACCGCAGGGAATCTCTTCCGGAACCAATTCCAGTCCGGGATTCACTTTCTTCTGAAAGTAATCATCATCCAGATGAAAAGTTTTTTTCATAAGCTTAAACAACCGTTCATTGGGTTCCTTAAACTCATCCGGGTTCCCCCATTTCAGAATGGACCGAAATGTTTTAGGAGGCGGCGGAACTATCTCCCATTCAGGTTTATATCCTTTGTATTTCTTTCTTTCTTCCATAGTACTCTCCTGTAAATTCTTATGAAATTAAAGTTCCGGATACCCGGTAATTTTCTGTATATCCTGATAAAGATCTTTCATACGCTTATAAATCTTTCCGTATACTTTATAAAGGCGGTTGTATATCAGTACATTCTCCAGCTGTGGAGTAAAGGTTCTCTCATAATGGACCATCCTGTTAACAGCAGCATCAATGGATGGGAACAGCCCCAGAGCAGAAGCTGTCAGAATAGCAGCTCCAAGGCCGGAAGTTTCATAGGTGCGCCCCCTCACCATGGGTCTGCCGAAAATATCCGCACTGATCTGACAGATGAGATCACTTTTACTGGCCCCCCCGGAAACGGCTATTTTATCACTGTAAAAACGTCCCCGCTTCTCCAGAGTCTCCAGACCGTCCCGCAGGGCATATCCGAGACCTTCCACAGTTGCCCGGTAGATGGAGCTTCTGGTATGGACATCTCCAAAACCGATAATAGCACCTTTGGCCATGGGATCTTTCAGACTGGGTCCCCAATTGGGCTGCATCATCAACCCCCTGCAGCCCGGAGGATCTTTTTCCAGCAGTTTGTTCAGCAATTCTTCCGGAAGAATTCCCAATCGGCGTGCTTCTTCAGTCTCCCTGTAACCCAACTCATCCCGGAACCAGCTGATCATCCAGTATCCCCGAAAGATCTCTACTTCAGGCACCCAGGAACCGGGATACGCAGCACAGTAGGCTGGCATGAACGGTAGAGGTTCAAAATATCCGGGAGAGGTCACCTCCACAGTAGCTGTAGTTCCAAACTGAGAGAAGCCATTGAAGGATCCAGACAACCCATTCCAAGAGTTTCACAACTTTTATCACTGCCGCAGGCAACAACCGGGAGACCGACCGGAAGCCCGGTCGCTAAGGAAGCCTGGGATGTCACTGCTCCGATGATTTCTCCAGGCTCTGTCAGACGATACTGTTTCTCCTTTTCTACCGGAAATAATTTGCTTGTAAGAGACTTCCGGGAAGACCAGCACCGCTTCCGGTTGTCCATTGGGATATGACCCACCATTGAAGCAACTGAGTCGACCGGCTCTCCGCAGAGGAGGTAGTTCAGAAAACCTGAGACCTGTACATACTTCCAGGTATTATCCCAGATATCCTGCTGGTTCTCCCGGATCCAGTTGCATTTACCGTCCCGCATGGTCTTCTTTATAACCTTTTCCATCCCAATAATTTTATATATTCCTTTCATCAGAAGCCCGGGTTCATAGGAGCCCCCGGCTGTTCTGGTATCCAGCCATGTAATAGCCGGACGCAGTACAGATCCATCTTCTGCCAGATTGATCATAGTATCCCGCTGGGTAGTGACTCCCACTCCGCCAATCCGGCTAAAAAGGTCAGGATTGCGCTTTTTCAGAGCCTGGCAACCGTCGATCAGGGACGTCCAGAATAGCCCGGGGTCCTGCTCTGCCCAGCCCGGTTGGGGAGACTGATAGGGCTGATACTCGATCTTTTCCTTATCAAGAATGTTTCCCTCTGTATCAAAAATCATGGTCCGCAGACTCTGGGTCCCGCAGTCTACGGCCAGAAGTTTATCCCTTTTCATAATAGAGTTCTCCTGTTGCTATAAGATCCACTTCGCTTTCCAGCAGATTCACTGCCATTACATCTCCCGGGATGCAGGTTCTGCTGACACAAACCTGATTAATAACCTTCATAAATTCAGGTATTTGTTCCAGAGGAACTTCTCTGGAAAGACGTACCGGCAGACGGGTGTAAACAGGATGGGTTGTCCGGACAGTGGTAGTGAGCATACGGAGGGGTTCCAGGATTTCCTGCCGACCATATTCGATCCCCTTCCTGCATTCATTCCCGCTGATAATAAGATCCTCTGCTTCACCGGATACTGTTAACAGGCATCCTCTGGGACAGGCAATACAGGTAATGTTCTTATGCATGAACACCCTCCCTGTTTTCCAGAGAAAAAACGGGCGTCATCCCATCAGGATCTATCAGGGAGAGATCAATAGGCAAACGATTCATTTCCGAAGGTTTAAGCCAGTTCAGATTTTTCTTCAGGATAATCCGCTCCCCCTGTTTGAGAATCGCAACCCCTTTCCCCATCGACCGAAGGGGGCGGAAGAATAACGGGACCGTTCCTTTCGCCGGAAGAGTCAGATTCTGAGGAACTGCATACTGAATATTCCCTGCCGTATTAAGGGTAATTCTCCGTTTTACCTGAATCTTTTTCTTCCCATACAAGGCTGCACGCTCCCCGGCCAGATGACCGCTCTCAGAAACATAATCCACCAGATCATTCACATGAAGGGCATTTCCGCAGGAAAAAATACCCGGGAAAGAGGTTTCCAGATTCTGATCCACAACCGGTCCCTTTGTAACAGGGTCCATCTTCACTGAAAGAGGTTTCAATATATCATTCTCAGGGATAAGCCCCACACTTAAGATAAGGCAGTCACAATCAATCCGAACAGCTGTCTCCCTGCGGGGTATTTTATTTTTATCCACCCGGCAGATGGTCACCCCTTCCAACCGGTCGTATCCATGAATTTCCGTCACAGTCGTTTCCAGCTGCAGGGGGATATTATAATCCTCCAGACACTGAACAATATTTCTGGTTAAACCGGAGGGTTCACTTCCGATTTCGTATACTCCCTGAACTTCCGCCCCCTCCAGGGTCAGACGCCGGGCCATTATAAGACCGATATCACCGCTTCCCAGGATGACACATTTATGTCCGGGCATGTATCCCTTCAGATTTATGAAATCCTGTGCCTGTCCTGCTGTAAAAATACCTGAAGGTCTCTCACCATGAAGAAAAATTTGCCGGTCAGTTCTCTCCCGGCATCCCATGGCCATTACCAGAGAACCCGCATAAACAGAAAAAACACCCTTTTCAGGATTTACAAAAGAAAGATCAAATCCTCCATTCTCAGGCTTCATGGTAGTCAGAAATGTGCGACTGAGGAAATCCACAGGCCGCTCCTTTACCATGTTCTCATAGCGCCAGGCATACTCAGGGCCTGTAAGTTTTTCCTTAAACCGGATCAGGCCAAATCCATCATGAATACATTGCTTCAGGATTCCACCCATCCGCTCTTCCCGCTCTGCCAGACAAACTGTTGCCCCCTTATCCGAAGCAGCAACAGCTGCTGCCAGACCGGCAGGGCCCGCTCCAATTACAACAACATCATATTCCTGTTTCATCTGAGACATTCTCCTTTGTTTCATGGAGCAAAATTCGGGAGCTCCCCCCTTTCCTCGTAATATTCGTTATAGGAATTCCCAATTCTTCCGCCATGACCATAATTACCCGGGAAAGACAGAAACCACCATGGCACCGCCCGGCCCCGGCACGGACACGTCTTTTGATACCATCCACAGTAGAAGCCGGAACAGATGAGACCAGAGCATCCCTTATTTCTCCCCTGGAAACCTCTTCACAGCGGCAGAGAATCTCGCCATAGGCGGGATCTTTTCGAATCAGAGCTGACCTCTCTTCAGGAGAAAGGTCTTTTACAGCAGGAATAGCCTTCCTCCGTGGGTTAAAATTCTTCTTCTTTATAACTTTGACACCTGCTACCCTGAGTGATTCCACTGCCATACGGGCTACATCCTCTCCGATAGCAGGTGCAGATGCCAGCCCTGGTGATTGAATGGCCGCCGCAAGGATTAGATTGGAAATTTTCCCGGAAGGTTCGATAATGAAATCCTCTTCCCAACTGGCCGCCCGGACACCCGAGTAATAATTTATAATATGCACCGGCTTCAGTTCCTGATTAATGGATAACTGCCCCAGCAGTTTTCGAAAATTTTCAGAATCGGTAGAATAATCCTCACGACCAGGGACCTCCTCAGAAGTAGGACCTATAAGAATATTCCCTTCCACACAGGGCACCAGCCCACCCCCTTTGGAGTGATTTTTTTTACTCCCGAGAATTGAAGGCATACCCAGTATATGATTCTGGTAGAAGGAGCATTCTATGTCCAGAATGGCATCGGTTCCTTTCCTTCCATGGAGAGAAAAAAAGCGATCACCTGCCATTTCAGACAGTTTATCCCCCCAGATTCCCGCAGCATTAATCAGGACACCACACTGTAAACTTCCCCGGTTTGTCTGGATTCGACTAATTCGACCATTCTTAACATCCATACTGGTTACAGCGGTATTCAGGAAGATTTCCGCTCCGTTCTGTGCTGCATTTTCTGCCAGAGCTATGGTTACTCTAAAAGGAGAAACAATACCTGCAGAAGGTAGGAAAAAACCCCCTTTCTGACTTTCCGTTACATAGGGTTCCATTTTCCTTACTTCTTCTGCAGACAGCCCCCTGTAGTTCCCATCCACCCCGTTCTTTCTGCAGCGTCTTCGGAAAATGGGTTTCAGAAGATTCATTAAGGGCGACTTGAACAGGATAATGGAACCGGGCCGCTTCAGTTCAAAGCCCAGTTCTTCCGCCAGTTTTGTATACATCCTGTTTCCCCGGACATTGTAAGAAGCTTTCAATGTACCCGGGGAAGCGGCAAAACCGGGATGAATCATACCGTCATTCCGGCCTGATGCCTGCATAGCCAGATCAGATTCTTTCTCAAGAAGAGCAATAGTAATATTCTGTCTGGAAAGCTCCCGGGCAACAGCACATCCTATAACACCCCCCCCGACAATTACCGCATCAAAAGAACGCCCCTCAAGAAGACTATCCTGTACAGCGGGCAGCCTCATCTCCGTATCTACAACACCTCTGACATCAATATCATTCACTACACCCTTGAATCCCTTGTGAGCTGCTGCAAATCCTGCATTAACTTTCTGCTCCCATCTATCTGCGGTTCCCGACAGATGAACGGAATTTCCTTTCTGAACAACCTGAACAAATTTCAGTTTTTTATTCCTGAGGCTCCTTCTGACAGCCCGGAGTTGTCTTTTCATCTGCCCCTTCATAGATATAAAGTCCTCCTGATAAACATTTACAACTAGGCTGGTGGTATTACCACTAAGGTTATAGTATCCGGGTTTATACCATCTGTCAATATAAAAAAACATTTGCTTAATACTAATTTGGTTTTATCCGGACGTTACCCATGTCGTACGGAACAGACATACCTGTTCCGTACGACATGGGTCAGGCTATCCACTGCAATTCCTCCCGGATATGATTAACGGGACCACATTTTGTTTGGATTCGGTAGGGGACGCAGATCTGCGTCCCCTACGCACATACATTCACGGTGCGGGATTTCCGTTTCTATCCTTAACGCTTTAGGTTTTCAGTTTGTTTTTCTGTTTTTGGCAGGATTGTTATTATAAATTTGATAGACAATACCATGCCATGACACATAAAAATATGTTAATATCCAGATGTTGTGGGTCTTGGAATCTCCACACCCCAGGAAATCCGGAGTCCATACCGGACAAAGAAAGGAAAAGAGGAAATAATATGCAAAAAGAAGAACAGGAATTGGTTATAAATTATCATGACTAAAAAAAGCCAAATAAAGATATTTGAGGACCGTAAAATCAGAACCATTTGGGATAGTGAAAATGAAAAATGGTTTATTTCAATTATTGATGTAATTGCTGTTTTAACCAGAAGTGTTGACCCTACAGCTTATTGGAGAAAGTTAAAACAAAGACTAAAGGCAGAAGGAAATGAAACCGTGACAAATTGTCACGGTTTGAAAATGCGTGCACCAGATGGTAAAATGCGTATAACTGATGTGGCTGATCCTGAGCAACTATTTAGACTTATCCAGTCTATTCCGTCACCAAAAGCAGAACCTTTTAAACTGTGGTTGGCACAAATTG
>JAUVLL010000224.1 GCA_030600745.1 Spirochaetaceae bacterium
TAATTTGTCTATCATCTTAAAACGAAGTTTATCTATTGAAGTAAGCCGATGTTCCAGTTCTTTTTCCACAACCGTTGAAACATCGAGTTCCTTACGCTTAAGGAGTTCGAGCTCCTCATACGTAGGAGCAATTGTAGGAACATAACTCACCTTATGTCTGACAAGGAGGTTTATTACCTTTTTATCTACCGGCCTTCCGGCTTTTGCGAACACACCCGCATCTACAAGTAATCTGTCACCTGGTTTTATATGATCAAGGCTTTTAATTTCTATTGACGGCATACAATAATATTCACTTTATTTTAACAGCTTTCAGGATCTCATACCTCTTATTACCCGCAATAGTCTTACACTCTCCAAAAAGCTTTTTAAGGTAGCTTTGATATCCCAGATGTTTATTTTTAACAACAAATAGAGATCCACCGATTTTAAGTACCCTAAAAGCATCTTTAAACATCCTGCCGGCTGTCCCCATAGATACGGCATGATATTCATGAAAGGGAGGGTTGCAGAGAATAAGATCTGCACTCTTAGCCTCAATACCAACAAGGCAATCAGTCACGTTGAACTCTGATCTTCCTTCATAACCATTATTATTAAAATTTTCCTTTGCCGATTCCACTGCCAGATATGAATCATCTACACACAAAATTGGTGTTTCAGGCCATTTATCTGCAGCAAGCAAAGCAAGAGTTCCATCACCGCATCCAAGATCAATAACCTTCTCCGGCTGATTCTTAAAACGAGGGAAATGCTCAAGAAAAAACATTGTACCTAAATCAATTTTTCCAAAAGAAAACCCATTGGCATTATTAATTAACTCCATTTTATATTCAGGAACAGAATATTTAACAGGATAGTCCACAATATTTTCGACTGGCCCCTTAGTTGTTCCATGAATAATACGTGCCTTCTTTTTGGCAAGGCTCGTGTGAACATCTCCCAGATAATGCTCATAGAGCTCCACAGTAGAGGTATGAATGTTTCGTGTCATCCCTAAACCGATAACAGGAATACCGGAACTAATAGTACTGCTTACTTTTTGAAGAAGGTATTCCAAATAGTTATTACTCTTTGGTATTTTCAAAAATATAATATCAGGTTTATTCTCAAAAACAGACACAGAGGAAGTAAAACTGATATTCTCTCTGGACAATAGATTCAGGCCCAAATTACTTTGAATAACTGATTGTGCAGAAAAAGAATCTGACACACTTTCAACACAATACCGGGAAAAAGCACATGTCAAAGCACCAAAACTATCGTTTAAAATCGTTATACCAAGGTTCTCTCTATTGTTAATTGCACTAAACTCTGATTGAAAGGCATCCAGAGCATATTCATCAGAAGAATCCCAGGCCCTTAGAGTTTTATCCTCATCAGAATCTCTTTTTAAAACAAATGTTCCATAGGGTGTAATAAAATCTTTTTCCATTTCAGTTATACCTCCATCCCTCTTATCATATTATAATCCGGGAATATTTTCTAGCATTTTCTTTTTTAGAGTTTCCATGGTTTCTTCACTTACTCCAGCAGTTTCAGCATATGTTTTCCAATTGCCTGTCACTTGTACAACCTGATCAATAATACAGGTAAGATCCTTCTTTTTTATCCCTGATTTCTCTCCAAGATTGAAGATATTTATTAAAGAAGGGAATCTACCTTCCCCGTCAACAGTCATGGAGTGTTCACCTCCTGGACCGGCAGCAAAAGTAATATCATATGCAGGAGACAACGACCATTCACCGTCCTTATTCATGATAAAAGAAAAATTCTTCACATGATCATCCCGATTATTTGTGAAAATATTAAAAATCATCTGCCTGAATCCTTTAATCAAATCCTGATAATTCTTAGTCAAGTCATTTATCACCCGAAATAACATCTCATAATCACATGATGGTACTCTGAAATTTGAATGTATAAGATTACCAAATGTATGTGAATGTAATAGTTTATTACCATCTCTATCAAAACGTTTAACACCAAAAAAATGCTCTCCATGTTCAGTACCGAATAAACGTGTTTCAGGAACATCTATTCCACAATCTTTTGCCATTAACGAATATGCATATTCAACAGGGCCGGCATCAATAAAATCATTGATCCCTGTAAATTTTACTATCCAATGTTCATAGCCCTTTGGAAGAACTCCTTCGCCGGAAATTAAACTATCTCCATCTACACCAACCAGAACTTTAGGACGAGCACCTCCCGGACTCCCACCGACTTTCATCAGTTGAGTAAGTACTGTTTGAGTCTTCCCGACTATAATTTTTTGGGATTGAACATATAAATCATATAAATCAAAGGTTGAGGTATCATCAATGTTAGCATACATCACAGGTTTATAAGTTAAAGCCCCCATTGTGTTTGAACCTAAAAAAGAAAGCCGATCCAGTACTGACAACTGTTCCATACCAAAACCCCTACCCTTCAGGAATCGATCCATAAGCATAAGCCCCCAACCATCCGGCAGAGAATCATCGAACAATCCAAATATGGAGCCAAAATCCTTGTCCTTATGCTCATATAGATCAGAACCTAATGGAAGTTTATATGGTGATAGCCATAGTGCTGTGTTTAAAAACTCAGGATCATATTGGAAATATATTCTATGATCCTTCTCGGCTAGTTCTCCAACGGGAATTTCAGAGTCCGTTTCAAAACATAAGAAAACCTTAAGACGTTTCAAATCAAGCCTCTTTTTGGTTTCCCGGTTTCCTGTTTTACCAGTTCATCAATTGATTCGACAGCAGAAGGCAACAGTAGTTTTTCAATTTCATCCAAACGCCCTAAAGCAGAAAGCAACTTAAGTAAATTGTCCAGAGAAATTTGTGATTTCTGTTCAAATCGAATTAAAGAAGCAACAGATACACCGGATCTTTCTGCAAGAGTTGTTCGTTTCCACTTTTTTGATAAACGTAAAACCTTTAGACGAGCTGCCAACATTTTTGCTATTTCCCCAGGGATTAAAAGCTGATACTCCAAACAATACTCCTATTGATAAAATACTATCTATTATGTGCTATAAGCATATACTATTAAGTAAATATTATCAATGAGCTTTTTGCGCTGTATCACATTTTCTACTTAAAAATACTTCTTCTCTAAAATATTGACTCTGGACTGGCGTAAAAAGCCAAAAACAAGTCGAATTCAGAGACATCGCAAATGCCTCTCAATAGTAATTTTTTGTAGTATGTTTATTTTCAAGACATATTACTCTACTATCCCCTGAGCAGCCAGTAAATAAAAGGGCTTCCCATCCACAAAGAAAAGGCGGCAATAATAGAATAGGATAATAACTCAAATGTACTGTTAATCTTTTCTACTACTCCTTCCCTGTTTTTAAACCATGTAAAAATCCTTGTCCTGCCGGTCATACCAAGATATCCGGCGAGGGATATAATAATTCCCATTCCAAGAGACATGGCAAGGACCCCCCAGATACCCATGCCTATAAGGTTTTGTGATAAAGCAAGGATAAGAAGCATTGTAGCTCCAGGACATGGGAAAAGGCTGGAGACAATTAAAAGTAAATAGATATTTTTCCCTTTTTTTTCTGTATGTTTATGACTATGTCCCGTAATTATAAAAATAATTTTTACAATTACAAGAACCAATGCAAACACAGAAAGAACAACAAATGTCCATCCTTCCAGATAAAAAGCAACATTTTCAGAGTCAGAAAAAGCAGAAACAGAATTCCAGATCATATTAAAGAAGATAAATAACAATAAACTAGTCCCTGCATGTAACCCTGCAGAGAGAAAGCCTGCAGCCATGGGTTCCCATTTTCCGGCTGGCCGGGAAAGAAATAATGTAAAGATTACAGTTTTCCTGTGCCCGGGGCCCGCACCATGGAGTATACCGTAGAAAAATACAACAAGAAGAAACATTCCTACTGTACGGGGTGATGGATTATTACGAAGAACATTTAATAGATCCGCGCTTTTCTCTCTAATTTCCAACTGAAATATGTTAAATCCTTCCGGAAGTATACCTGAAGGTGCTCTTGTAGCCTGTGGACGAACCCCCTTTGTATTTCCCCCTGTAAAAGGATCGGCAAAAAGAGTAAGGGAAACTGATATTTGCAATATCAGTAAAAAGAGGATGCAGATATTTATTTTATTTCGGGAAACTGACATGTACTTCCCTGGGATAAGCTATTTGGAGACCGGGTTCCCATTTTGTATATGCTGTCATATCTGATGCAGTTCCATAGGGATTATAGTAAACCGGATCATCTTTGTTTTCCAGAAGTTCCAGTTCAGGTAAGCTCCCGGATCCCTGACCGGCAATAACGCCATTTTCTATATAATCAACTGCGCAGTAGTATGTGGGATCAAACACCGAAACATAAAAATCATTGTAGTTTTGTTCATTTAGAGGAATAAAAAACCTGTAATGGAGTTTCTCTCCAAAAAGCCGTGCAGAAAAATTACTCACCTTTTCAGGATTGTATCGTTTATTACCAATTCGCAGATAAATAAAATATCCATAATGTTTAAGATTACTGAACGCATTTTGTTCAATATCATTTATTTCTGTACTATTAAACTGCCCGTTTTTATCCAGATCAAAATCATTAACAATTGAAACACTGAAAAAACGATCAAATTCCCATTCGATCCATATCCCGCTGCATTGCCGGTTTGTATATTCAAACTCCAGAGAAGTTGAAAGCATAATATGAGGGTGAGCAAAGATAGGCAGGGAGAGAGGTAATAAAAATATTAAGATGGTGATTCTTTTCATATGGGGGATTATATATAAAGCAGAATAGTTCGACAAGGCAGAGTTAACGAATATATTATTATTATCAACATTACATATTTCATTTTTTACCCTTGACAAATATTACCAGCAATGGTAAATTTTAGACATGACTAACTTTTACCACATTAGAGACCTTTCCTCAAATTTTGAAGACTACCTGAAAATTATAGGAGATCTTGAGGCCGGCAAAGATCAAGTCAGGTCCAAAGTGATTGCTAAAACAATGAAAGTTAAGCCGTCATCAGTAACTAACGCACTTCAGGTTTTACGGGAACAAAAACTGATAACTTACGAACCCTATGGCCCAATTTCTATGACATCAAAAGGTAAACGATTCTGGCTGATAATTCATCAAAAATATAAAACAGTTAAGGGCTTTCTTACAGAGATTCTGGAAATCGATCATGAAACAGCCGACAAGTTGGCATGTACAATAGAACACAAAATCTCACCACAGGTAACCGAGCGTATACTTCTATTAAAACAGTTTTTAAAAGATGAAAACTTATGCGGCACCAATGCTATTGATAGACTTCACGATTTTTTTTCTAAACGGACAGAGGAGTCAGAAAAAGAGATAGGAAAAGAAATTCCAAGGTTTCTGCTCTCAGTGCTTAAGCCGGGAGAGAAAGCTACTATTCATAAAATAGATGGAGATAAGGCAATACGACAAAAATTTCTGGACATGGGATTAATTCGAGGACAGGAAGTTGTTGTGGAACGGGTAGCCCCACTGGGTGATCCGATAGAAATTACTGTTAGAGGATACAGTCTCTCCCTTAGAAAATCTGAGGCAGAGTTAGTGATTGTTAAATAATTTTTTTACATAACAAGTTAGATTTATCTAACTTGTTAGAGGAGTAAAACATGGAAGTAAAAACCCTGATACCTCTTTCCCTCCTGTCAGAGGGAGAGAAAGGAAAAGTAGTAAAACTGAACGGAGGAAGAACCTTTCAGGAAAAAATGATCTCCATGGGAATAACCCAGGGAGATATTGTTGAAGTTCTTACAGGAACTCCCGGACAGGCATTACTGGTATTAATTGGTAATACAAGACTTGCTCTGGGATATGG
>JAUVLL010000295.1 GCA_030600745.1 Spirochaetaceae bacterium
CCTGCTATCTGGCTGCAGGAGGTGGTTGAATGGTAAATACACAAGGAATGAGTCCTGAAAAGATAAGATTAGTTGGACTTGAGTTATTAAATCGGGAATTGGGATCCGACGTGATGATAGAGTTTTTACAGCAGTATAGCCGGGGATCCGGAGACTATACAAAAGAAAGGGAGGAGCTCTTTGAAGGTGAAACAGTAGAGTCTCTCTCGAAAGAGTTATTCTCTCTACAGGAATCCAGGGAGAAATAATTATTAAAAGTTTAAAATTATGATCAAAAAAGTATGTAAAAAAAATCAGTGTTCTCTTAGTCCTATATCTAATCATTCTAAAATACCTGATTAAAAACCGGGAGTGTCCTTTTCCCCTTTATCTGTACTCTCTGATTAGTAGCTCTTCTTTTCAGGAGAAGGAAGCTTCAGAAATAACCGAAAATCCGGAGCAGGAAGATAAGGATGATAAAAAATTGTCCAGGAAGAATGCTTATTGTGGTGGATTTTCTTCACTTTTGACTGAAGGCAACAATTACTACAATACCAGTGTCGAACATTTTGAGAGCGGGGGAGACACCCTTGCCCCCTTTTGAAATAGCAGCAACATTATGTTCAACACCTGTACTACTGGTTTTTAGAAGGTTTATATCTGATCATCAATATAGATACAGTGAGCGGCTGTCATTCGGTGGTTCAGCAATCCTGTTTTGGAGTAGAGTTCAACGGGGCTCATTCCGTATTCTTATTCAATCTGTTTTGTTTCAAAAGGCATTTCTGCTAAATGACTAAGAATTGGAATATTCCTCTTACTCCTGCTTTTACTGCTGCATCTGAGACAACATTTTCAAAATAATACATATCCGCAAATGTTGTTGTTCCTTCCTCTATCATCTCTATTAGAGAGTAAAGGGATGCCCGGTAGACCAGTCTCGGTGCAAGTACCTGCGGTACGACTCATTGGCGAGCAGGGACGAAGTCCCGACCAGCTTTAGGTTGCTGAGGTGGATATTCAAGGTAAATTGAGGTAGGTTTCGTTTATTTCTCAAAAAAAATAAACGAGTTTTTACTCTCCGATTTAATCTTATACATGGCAGTGTCGGCTTTTTTTACTAATCCATCTATCGTATTGTCATCATCCGGATATATACTTATTCCCATGCTGAGTCCTATCTGGAATTTACTGTTTTCAATCTTGAAGGGGTTATTAAACTTATTAATTAACTTTTTTGCAATTTTTTCGACATCAATTTTATTTTTTACATTACAGATAATTGCTGCAAACTCATCACCGCCAATTCTGACAATAGCATCAGATTCTCTAAGGGTGGAAACAAATCTTTGTGATACCATTTTGAGCACTTTGTCACCTGCATCGTGTCCCAGATTATCATTTACAAGTTTAAAATCATCAAGGTCTATAAAGATAACAGCAGTCTTTGTTTTTTGCCGATCTGCCTTACGAAGCTCCTGTTTTAGTAGTTCAATAAAAAGCCTCCGATTTGGTAATCCTGTAAGTATATCGTGGTTTGCAAGCCTGTCTATTTTTAAGTAAGCTTTTTCCAGTTCAATTTTTTCTTTGTTAATAATATTGTTAAGCTTAAAGATTTCTTCATGGATTCTGGAATTTTCAAGTGCTATTGCACTGTAAGCACCCACGGCTTGAATAATTTCCAGATGCTGTTGTGTATAAGCGTTGAGTTTGTAGCTTTGAATTGTTATTATTCCAGTTACAGATGTTCCAATAGTAAGCGGTACAAAAATAAGGGAATTGGTTTTATCAGTATTGTCGCCAATCAGTTTAGTAACATATTTTATATATTCAGCTTTAACATCATTCATAAAAAGATAATTCCCATTATTTATAACCCAGGCGGCCATACTTCCTTCTGTATGCAATGGATTGCTGCTTCTCTTTTTTCTTTTTCCGTCAAGGATGAAGTATTTAAAATCAATTTCCTCAGTGTTCTTGTTATAAAGTGCTATACCAAACAGGTCGGCGCTAATAAATGTTGAGATATTTTTATAGATTGTGTTCATTACAGTTTCAAGATCTAATGATGATGTAATGTCCTGTCCAATTTTATTTAAAATAGATACCCTGTCAAAGGCCTCCTGAAGTTTTTCATTCTTTTCTCTCTGATTCTTTGCTTCCGTTTTTACTGCTTCGATCTTATTTTGGATATTTATGCTTTTAAGTTTTATGTCAATCTCTTCATTTTGAAGTTCAATTTTCAGATTGTGATAATTTCTAAAATTACTGAGAGCCTCCAGGGGCATATTCTTTTTTTCATAATAATCAGAGATTTTTTTATAATTTCTTGCTTCATAATATTTGGAGTTGATCTCTTTGCTCAATTCCAATGCTTTTGTATGGAAACTAATTGACATGTCAATATCATTGTTAGCAAGATAGAGGGTTCCCAGGTTTGTTAAACATTCTGCTTTGCTCAGCTTATCTCCCAGTGTTTCTGCAATCTCCAAACTTTTGAGGTGGTAATTTTCAGCTTTTTCGTATTCCCCGATATTTTTATAGGTTTTCCCCAGAGAGGTTAGAGAGTTACATACATAGTGCTTATTATTAATAGATTCTGCAATTGAGAGTCCCTCCGTATATTTGGCAAGAGCATTATCAAATTTCCTCTGGTTTTCATATATATCTCCAATATTAATAATACAGACACATAGTTGTTCCTGGTTGTTTGTTTTTTTAAGAATTTTAGTAGCTC
This sequence comes from Spirochaetaceae bacterium, assembly GCA_030600745.1. Taxonomy (GTDB): domain Bacteria; phylum Spirochaetota; class Spirochaetia; order B11-G9; family B11-G9; genus JAJRQE01. Next base: position 2,717 of record JAUVLL010000295.1, read on the forward strand.
TGGTATAATAATCCAGAGCTTCTTCATATTTTTCCAGCTCAGCATAAAGAGTTCCAATGTTAATATAGGCAGATATGAGTCGTTCATTGTTATTTGTTTCTATACTGAGTTCAAGAGCTTTTGTGTGGTAATCCATAGCCGTTTCATAATTGCTGATGTTGCTGTAGAGTACTCCAAATGCGTTAAGGGCCTTCATCTCACCAATATCATTATTTAGATCTTTGAATCCCTTAAGGCTTTTTTCCAGTGCTTCCAGTGCTTCTTCATAGTTGGTTTTTATTAGAAGGCACCACCCTTCCTGTAGTTTGCTTTCAGCAATTCCTTTACTGTATTTAAGGGAAACAGAATCATTAAAGGCTTCTCTGCTTAACTTAAGACCCAGATCAGGATCATTAAAGACTGCATCATATGCCTGTTTGTTGAGTTCATCAATTTGAATGAAACCTTTTTTATCCACCACAATTGCATAATGATCCAAAATACAGTAAATATCAATATATGAAATATAAAATGAAAAGAGCTTTTGTATTGCTCCCGGCTGCATTTTTGGCAAACGCAGGAATTGGAATTCTAAACTTCAGTCTGGTTTTCTATATGAGGGATGTTTTTAATTCGACAGCTTCCACAATTGGATGGTTCTCTTCGATATGGGCATTTTCCTATTTTATCGGTTGTTTTGCTCTTCATAAAGTAAGCAGAAAGATTGGTGCTCATCGTTCTATTACCATTGCATCAATGGTAATGATCTTTGTAGTTCTTGCAATGCTTTTCAGCGAAACAGTAATTTTTATGTTTGTTCTCTACAGTCTGTTTGGGTTTATTACAGCCCTGTTCTGGCCGCCTCTAATGGGATGGATATCCGAGGGACTTGAAGGCCCTGAATTAAATAGGATGATGGGGTACTTCAATCTTTCCTGGTCCACAGGTTTGATTTTAAGTCCCTATTTTGGGGGGGTGCTTCTGGAATCAAATCTAAGGTATCCACTTTTTTTTGTAGCTGGTTTATATGGACTACTTACCTTTACTCTTGTTCTTGTTTCAGCCCTATCCTCTCCCATTGTTTTACATAAAACTACTAATAAAAAAGATATATCAGTTAGTGACAACAGTACTCCTCTTCGCTATGCTGCCTGGCTGGGTAATTTTACGGGATATATAATTTTTGGTGTTATTATGTTTGTTTTTCCCCTTTATGCAAGAGAGGAGCTTTATTTTACGGAATCTTCCATTGGTCTGCTGCTCCTGTTCAGGGCTCTGTTCAGCACTTTTATCTTTGCATTTGCAGGTAAAATGAGCTGGTGGCATTTTAATAAGGCTTATATGCTGATTATGCAGCTTTTTATGGTTGTATTTGCTCTTTTTATTCCCTATACAAGATCGTGGATCTTATTTGCTGCCGCCCTTTCTTTGTTTGGAATAATTTTCGCTGCCCA
>JAUVLL010000341.1 GCA_030600745.1 Spirochaetaceae bacterium
CTCATTTGTCATCGCAAAAGTAGTACCCATTTTAATTGCTTCAGATACATATTCATTTATTTCGTCCCTGGCATGTCCAAGAACTACAGGGCCAAACCCAAGTCTGTAGTCAATATAACGTTTGTCATCCTGATCCCACAGGTATGCGCCCTTAGCATTCTTAACTATAAGTGTTGCATCATCACCCCAGTATCGGAAATTCGATGAAACACCTCCGGAAATGGACTTTGCAGCTCTGTTAAACATTGCTTTACTCTTTGGTCCGCTTTTCATTTTATCTACCTCATGTAAAAAATTAATATTCTGATTTCTTTATACATTAGAGCAATACTACAACTCTGACTAAGTAATGATATCCACCTGTTATTTGGGTGGGATATCTTTAAAAAATAATTAAATATTGCTTAACAGATACTATTTCTGTATACCTGTTTTTTCTGTATAGGCCTTAATCAGCTTGTCTTCGATGCCAAGTTCTTTTAGTTTTTCAAGGGTTGGTCGTCCTCTATTATCCCATCCTCTGTAACTGTAATATTCGCTCATTGCATTGTCGAAGGTCTCTTTAGTCATTGGGTGGTCTTTTGGAGGTCCTTCTTTAAGAATTTCCTTGTAGAATCTTCCTGGAAGAGTATCTTCCCGTCTGTCAAAACCAAGCATTACATTGAACATTCTCTGGAGATTAAATATTCTCTCTCCAACTGCATAAACCTTTTCCGCAGGCCACTGCCCACCTGCAGTGACCTCGTAAAGGGTCCCGATTGTCTCGTCACTTATAGGCCAGAAATCGCATACACCCATGGAAAACTTTACAAATTGACTGTTCTGCATGTCTGCAACAAGTTTCCCTTTCCCTTCAAATGTAAATGGATCCAGAGTTCCCCATGCTTCTTCGGCTATAGGGTAGGCTGACATATGACATCCTCCTCTTGGCGTACTGGCATAGGCAACTCCCATTCCCCAGGAACCTCTTGGGTCATAACCGGGAAGTTCCATCCCTTTTACGTTAATAGCGTAATCTGTGCCGCCGTATTTTTCTGCAAGCCATTTCGATCCCCTGGATGATTCCTCCCCAATGCCCCTGCGGAATGCCATATCCTCCATATATTTAAAAGCTTTTTCTGCTTCACCAAAACGTATGCCGAAGTCGTGAAGGCCTTTTTCTGTTGCTTCCATCATATATGCGATTGTACCGCCGGAAGAAATAGTATCAATACCAAGGTCGTCACAAAGAGCATTCATTCTGATTATGTCCGCTCTGTTTCCAACCCCTATGGAGGAGCCGCAAATAGCTATTGTCTCGTATTCAGGACCTTCAACAACTGCATCTCCATCCTTTACATAGTTTCCACAGGCAATACCGCAGGAAAAGCAGGCTTTCTTATTTAGTCTTGCAGCTTTAAAGGAATCTCCGTTGATGTTCTTATAATCAGGGAATCTCCCCTCAGAGAAATTTTTGGTAGGAAGCAACCCTGATTCCTGGGAGTAATCCACAAGAACACTGGTTCCGTGAGTATAAATTTCATTTACAGGATCTATCACTCCATCTTTTATATGTGCAGCCATGGACATTTCCATACATTTTTTTATATCTGCTACACCTACATCCAGCCATCCCCTTATGGTTATTGCCTTAAGGTTTTTGCTTCCCATAACAGCTCCCATTCCACCACGTCCCAGTTGACGGTAACGCTCTGATGAAACACAGGAAAACGGTACAAGATTTTCACCGGCAGGTCCTATGGCAAGTACCTTAAGCTTATCATCACCGGTTATCTCCTTTAATTTATCTTCAGTATCAAAAGTTCCCAATCCTTTAAATTCAGGAATTGCACGTATTTCTCTTTTATCAGGATCAATGTGAAGATATGAAAGTTCAGAAGCTTTTCCGGTAATCATTACCGCATCATATCCTGCATATTTTAATTCTGCACCAATATGTCCACCAACGGATCCATCAGAGATAGTTCCTGTCTGGGGAGATTTAGTAGTCATAGCCAGTTTTGCAGAACAGGACACAATAGTTCCTGTCATTATTCCTGTTGTAAGAATAACCCGGTTATTTGGAGAGAGAGGGTCAGTTTCAACATCAAAATCTTCCATAAGAATTCTTGAACCAAGTCCTTTCTGGCCTGTGTATAGATCTACCCATTCTTTGGGTAGTACCTTGTCTTCAATTTTACCAGTGCTTAGATCTACTACAAGCATTTTACCAAAAAAACTGCTTACTTCACTGTTTATTTTACTGCTCATTTTTTTGGCTCCTTTTCCCAAAGTGTAATTACATCTTTTGGACACCATTTAATACACTCCGGATCACCTCCGCATAAATCGCAGATAATTGCATTATTATCAGTATCAAGATAGAGGATATCTGTCGGACATACTTCAACACATAAACCACATCCATTACATTTATCGTTATCAACAACCATCCATCTTCCGTTACTCTTAATACCACCGGTCGGGCATGCTTCTTCACATTTTCCACACATTATACAGCTGCTGGAACGTATTTTTATTCCATTACTGTTGTACTCATGGGTCATTTTGAGTCTTGCTTTTTCAGGATTGAATACTCCATCGTGAACGGCAGAACAGGCAAGCTGGCACAGTTTACATCCTGTGCAGTCGGCAAGTTTAAATCTAAGGGGCATGATACCTCCTCCTTTATTTCTGCTGTTATTGTAAAAGCAGAAACTGAAGGGCACAATAAGATTTTGAAGGTATCCGCCATTTAACAGAGCTTTGTTAGAAGGATATGATGAATAACATGTGTAACTTGTGTATATTCAATGTATTCATAAATTTAGTACTATTAGATACAAACTTTTCTTATAAATAGAAAAGTTAATTCATTAATTTGAAAACTGTTTTTGGAGTTTATATGAGATTAAATAAAAATATTCTAACAGCCGGGGCACTGGCAGGGGTGGTAATTGTTGGTGTACTGTACCTATATTCGGTTTTCTTTGCTCCGGATACAACTAGCTCTAAAGAGGTATTCCCTACGGAAGTAGTGCAGGTTCTTCCTGAAAAACTGATTATTACTACTTATCAGCAGGAAGATAGTCCTGTTCTGCATGAAAAAGAGATTAGTATAGAAACAGATCAATTTTTTATTAAGTTCTCCACAAAAGGAGCTGCTGTCACTTCCCTCATGTTGAAAAATCATCCTGATGAGGATGGTCAGGCTCTGGAAATGATTTTTCCTAACAATATGAATATCTATCCGGGTGTTCTTTAC
>JAUVLL010000117.1 GCA_030600745.1 Spirochaetaceae bacterium
AAATTAGACAATCGCTGAAAAGTATTAAAAAGGGCTGGCAGGAAGTAATAAGCAGACCGGTAAACGAAAGGCTTGCTATTCGTGATTTTAAATCAATACAAGACTGCAACCCGGATGAACACTTTGAACTTTACAGAATTGAACATGAAGAAACTGCTATAGACTGGACAGGAAAAGAAAAATAATAATTATTGGGCGGGCTGAAATATGTGCAGTGATGCCGGGGCAAGATTCCTCGTTAAAACTTCATCTGCCGGGTGAGAGCATCGAATAACCCGTCGCCCAATTTTATTATTATTAATCTATGCAGCCAGCATATCACGAATTTCTTTCTGTATATCAGTACAAGGATAATATTTGACGGTATCATCGAGAATATGGACGATAACTTTTTCTATGCCGCTTGAATAATCACCTGGTAGTTTATAGCCTTCATCGATCATAATAAACTCATACAGATTCATTTGTAGAGAATATTTATTATATGAACAATCATCTAAATGTTGAATAGGTGCAAGACCGCTCTGCCACCTGTTGTCGAAGTTTATTTTGGCATTAGTCTTCCAGTCAAGTAATGCAGTTTTTTGACTAGATTTATTTACAGCTAAAATATCGACCATGCCGGCTCGATCATGTTTATGGCTGGCAATAATTTTTTCTGTTTCAATTTGTTCGTAACAATCGAGCAATTGTTCGATTGCAAGATCAGCTGAGGGCAGACGTTCTAAAGCAGATTCTGTGATTACAGAATCCGGGTAAGCAGATGCCTCAAGATGAGTAACTTTTTTACCAAGAAGTATATTCTCGATATAATTATGTACAAGAGTACCGACTTCTCTGCCGACTTCTCCTTTGCGTGCCCACATATTAAGGACATCTTGTTGTATCATATTATGTTTAGCTGCGTATCTTTTTGAAATAGCGGGTCCGTCAAATGGTGTAAAAAACTGACTGAGAAATTTTGTTCCTGATATAAATTTTTTTTTAGGGTATTGCTGAGATTTGTATGTATGCCACTTGTCTTCAAACGTAATAATGTCACCAGATGGGTGTTTAGCTGTTTTTATCATTTTTTGGGCCTCTTTTAATGGGTTTAAAATTAGTATAATTTAAAAACATATCAACACTTCTTCTCACAAGTTCAGAGACAGTTAGACCGGTCTGTTGTGAGATGGTTTTCAGTTCATAGTATTGTTGGTCAGTTAAATAAAAATTATATTTTTTCATAAGGAGAATATATACCCATTGGGGGTACATGTCAAGGATTTTATGCATAAACATTATATTAATAATAAAACAGAAACAACAGGAGTTGGGACGTATAATAGACAAAGTATTAATAATCCTTGGATTTAAAAAATGATATATAGATCGATTAATAAATTAAAAAGGAGACAGGAATGAAACCGAGTGAATTAGCAATAAGTTTCAAAGCAGCATTTAAACGTAAAGAACCGTTGATGGTAGTTGGACCGCCTGGGATTGGTAAAACAGATATTGTAGAATCAGTCGCAAAAAAATTAGGATATAAATTAATAGTCATGTACCCTGCGATTGCAGAGCCGGTAGATTTTAGAGGAATGCCGACATATGACAGAAAAAGTAAAATTGCGAGTTTCGTTCCGTTTGATGATTTACTGGAACTAATCAACGCAACTGAACCTACTGTTTGTTTTATGGATGATTTTGGGCAAGCGAATCAAAGCGTTCAAGCTGCTTGCATGCACTTGTTCTTATCAAGAAGAATCGGTGCTCATAAAATTTCTGATCATATTACATTTGTAATATGTACGAATGATGTCATGCATCATGCAGGAGTTACAGGGATTATCGAACCTGTAAAATCAAGAATGTTATCAATTATTCATTTAATACCCGATTTAGACGATTGGGTTAATTGGGCGATTAAAAATAATCTACGTCCTGAAGTAATAGGATTTATGCGGTTACGTGGAAATAAATTTTTATCTAAATTTAAACCAACTACTTCTTTAATGAACACTCCATCACCAAGAGGAACGGCGAATGTTTCAAGGATTTTAGATCTTGGCATGACATCTGCCATTGAAGCTGAATTAATAGAGGGAGCTGTGGGAAAGGCGTATGCAGTAGAATTTAAAGGGTTTCAAATACTTTTTGAGAATCTTGCTTCACCTGAAGAGATTTTAAAAGATCCTAAAGGAGTTAACGTTCCATATGATAATCCAAGTATATTATTTGCTTACTGCAGTGCTTTGAGCCACATTGCAGCTCCTGATAAAATGGATGCTATTGTTGCATTTGCAAAAAGATTGCCGATTGAGTACCAGATAAAATTATTGGAATATGACTGCAAGTCAGCTTCAGAGAAAAATCATGAGACGTCTGCATATATAGACTGGGCGATTGAAAACCAGGCTGTGCAGAAACATCAAGCGGCGTAACATATTTTTTATTTTTTTATATATATTTTTAAAACACGATTGGATAAATAATGCCTGAAGTAAATTTAATGAGACTCGAACCAGCGAGTGAAGAAGCGAAGTTGCATGGATGTACCTGTTTTCAAAAAAAAGAAGACCCTGAAAGTTATTGGATAGTAGAAACTTGCCCGATACACTGGCCAATAAATCTTGTTAAAAAAACAGGAGATATGCATTCCCATATTGAAAAAATGGAAAAATATATGATTGCAAAAGATAAAATACATAGCACTTTATTTCGCATATTAATTGCATTAAGCGGAGTTATGTGTGCTTTATTAATTTTTAAAACTTAACCTAATGGATTTGAATACAATTTTGATAAATTTAAAGTTAAAAAATAGAATACAACCTTGGATACAAACTTATACAGGTAAAAAGTTTTGGATTGACAACCCACTTTTGACTGCTATTTGTATTGAAGACATTGCACATGCTCTTTCAATGCAGTGCAGATATGCAGGACATACTAAAGAATTTTATTCAGTTGCAGAGCATTCTATTTTTGTAAGTCAACTTTTGCCGGATAAATTAAAACTTGCAGGGTTGTTACATGATGCAGCGGAAGCTTATATCGGAGATATAACAAGACCATTAAAACAATATATCGAAGGAAATTATCATTATTTTGAAAACGCGATAACAAATAAAATTTTTGAAAAATTTGATATATTTTTAACAAATCAAGACAGATTAGATATTAAAACAGCTGACTTGATGATATTAAAAACAGAAGCAGAACAATTATTAGGTTGTCCGCCTATTGATAACTGGCATCTTGAATTACCTTCGTCTTCTATTTTTATTAATGATTTTCATAAGTGGAGCCCGTCTATAGCAAAAAAAACTTTTTTATTATCATTTCATTCATTAACAAAAGGAGTATAAAAAATGGCAGAAAAAATATCTTCAACTTTAGCTCAAAAAGCGATGATAGTTACTTTATCAGCTTCTTGTTGGAGTGGCAGAATGGCAGATAAAGAAGCAACTCAGGAATTATTAGCTTCAAAAGCTGCAGCGAAAACAGCTGGATCATTTATAAAGGTACTGGTAGATAAAAAACATTTAAAAGATGTCCGTATGGCAATAAACAGTATGCGAGATTATCATAACAATCAAACTATGCCATGGGATAATAATGGTGGAAGACTTTTACCGAGTTCAAAATATTCACAATATACTATGAAACTTCGAGAGTTACAGAGAGAACTTGAAGCTGCAGTTACAATTTTTGTTAAAAATTATGATGATTATGTAACAGAATCAAGTATAGCGCTTGGAGATTTGTTTGATAAAGAAGAGTATCCTTTTGCTGCTGATCTTGGAACTAAATTTTTTCTTGATTCTGAATTCAGTAAAATAAACGAAGCTGCAGATTTCAGAGTAGATATTCCGGAAGAAGACAGAGAAGAAATTAAAAAACAGATTGAATCTAAAGTTGAAACGAAACATGCAGACTCTATGGAAAAACTTTGGAAAAGAATTTATGTTGCAGTCGAACATATGACTGAAAAACTTATTGACGAGAAAGGAATTTTCAGAGATAGTATGATTGAAAATATTAAACAGTTAGTTTCTGTCTTACCGGCATTGAATATCTTGGATGATCCTGAGTTGGCAGATATGACCACTGAATTAAAAGATGGTCTATGTGGATACACAGCGAAAGAATTGCGGACTGATAAAGTCTTAAGAAAAGATGTTGCGACCAAATCAACTGAGCTTATGAGTCAAATTGAAAAGATTTACAAAAAATCATGAAGAAAACAAGATTAAGATTAATGCTTGACTATCCGTTCTTCGGGGCACTGGCTTTGGGGATAAAATTAATTAAAACTACTTCAATCCCAACTTTAGATATTAATGAAAAAAGATTAAGATATAATCCTGATTTTATTGAAACATTATCAAAAGAAGAAACTTTATGGTGTTATCTTCATGTATTATCTCATGTGATTCTCGGACATTCGTTCAGATTAAAAGATCATGATCCTCAATTATTTCAACTTGCAGCTGACTATGCTGTAAATATTATGTTATTTGATTCAGTAAAACTGCCGATGCCGGAAGGTTGTCTGTTTGATAAAAAATATCGGGATTGGTCAACAGAAAAAATTTACGATGATTTGTATCAACAACATAATGAAGCTATGCAGTTACAACAAAATTTATCTGATAATGACTCTGATAATAGTAGCTCCGCATTAACAGAAGAACAACAAGAAAAACTTACAGATTATCAAAAAAAAATAGCAACTGCAGAACGTCATGGTTTAGTTTCAAAAGCTGAAAGTGATTCGGAGATAGAGAGTATAGCAAAAATTAATATTGCTGGAAAAATTAATCCCGGGCAATTAGCTGGTTCCTCTATTGAAAGAATTATTTCGAAATCAACTCAAGTCACAATTCGATGGGAAGATTTATTGCTTAAATTTATGAATAAAACTTGTATGTCTTATTATGATTGGATGATACCGAATAGAAGATATTCTTTTGGGGATGTTCTTATGCCATCAATTAAAAAAGAAAAAGAATTAAGCATCGCAATTGCTATTGATGTTTCTGGTTCGATAGATCATAATTTATTAAATAAATTTATGAGTGAATTTAAAAGTCTAATTGCGTCTATTAATTATACAGAATTAATAGTTTTATCTTGTCATACTAAAGTTGAAAATTTAAAAATATATCAAAAAGGTGATAAAATTGACTATGCACCACACGGGACTGGAGGAACATATTTTTATCCTGTATGGTCAGCAATAAGAGAAACTGGAAAGAATCCAGTCTGTTTAGTTTATTTTACTGATCTTGAATGTCACAAACCTCATTTTGGAGATGATCCAGGATATCCTGTATTGTTTATAGGAAAATTTGATCAATGGGTAAAAAATAATTTGTCGAAATTGCCATTTGGTGAAAAAATTGAAATGAAATATTAATTTTGCGCACAAGTGTATGTCTGTGCGCCTTCAACCCGATACTTCTTACCTGTCGAAGAAGTATCGGGTCTTTTAAAACATAACTATGTTGGATTTAAAATATGCTTTATAGTAAATATGATTATATCGGATTTGAAGACAATACAGATAATAAAAAATATATGGTTATAAACATTACAACTGGACCTGCTGCCGGGCCACCTTTTGGAGTTCGGATGTCAGAGATTCATTACAGATTAACTCAAGATTTCGGTGATTTTTTTATTTTTGAAACAAATAATGATTTGTTAGAATGGATGAAGGATTAAGTTTATGCTAAAAATAATTAAAAAAAATAGAATAGAAAAAGATATTTGTTTTTGCATAAAGACACATATATCACCTTTGAATAATTTTGAATTTATAAAAAATTATAAATATTATGCCGATTATCATTATATGATAAATGGACAAAGATATATAGCCGTACGAGATACTTCCTCCAGCGGCGCAATATCAAATGGCACTTTACATATAATGGAACCAAAAGAATTTTATAGATGTTTTAGGAAAAGATAGAAATTATTTTTTCTTCTTCCTGACTGCTTTTCGAGTAGTTACCTTCCGAGCAGCTATTTTTTTCATAGCTTTTATCTGCTCATCCTCTTTTACTGCCATAATTTTTGCTTCCTTAACAGCTCCAGAGTAACGAGTCTTATTGCTCATTATTTCCTGGGCTCTCGCAAGAGTCCTTGCATCATCTTCTCTTTCCCATTTTTTATCCTGGGCTCTACTCATTTATTTGTTCTCCTTTTTCTGGAACATTTTCCTTTCTCTCTTTTAAATTCGTCTCTATCTCTTCTCTTATAGTAGCTATATCACTTTCTGTTAAATCAGGATAGGTCTGCTTCGCTAATTTGACTTGAGTCTTTGTTTTAAAATGATCAGACATTACGTTCTGCATAGATTTAATCATATTATCAATTTCAATTTGTAAAGTATCAACAGAAAATTCTTTAATCCTTGAGATTTTAAATTTATCTTCATCATAATCTATTCCTTCCCAAAGACAAAAAAACTTATTAATTTGTTTTTCTGCTTCAGTAAGAGTGTCTGCTTTTTTAGAAAGAACAGAATTTGTTTGCTGGAACTGGTATTTCAAATAAGTTCCTGATTTAGTCTGTGCCTTATCTCTATTTTGATGCAACCCGCCAAGATCTGCAGCTCTATACATTTCTTCAGTTAACCTATCCATCCAGGCAAGTATAGCTTTAATTGTAGGCTCAACTGGGCTTTCAAGCCAGCTCGGTCGTCCGTCTTTTGCATCTGGGTCAAATTGAAGAACAGTATCTTCACTTACAATTAATGTTTCTTCAGCGGTAGGAGCATCTTCTAAAAATATATTTTCAGATTGTCTTGGGTATAAAAGCATCGGAAACCCTGCAAGTTTCATGGTTTCACTGCCCATGCTTAAAGTTCTAACGATTGCACCATTCACATAACTTGCATCTGTTATATCTGATATTCCAAGATAAGGATATTCTGGGTCTCGAATATTTTGAAGAAAAACAAATGGTATCTCTCCTAATCGGTTTTTACCTGATCCTATTTTTTCAACAACTTGTCTTTGTCTTGCTTTTCCTCTTTCTGGTCTATTCGGATAAGTTGTTTCTTTAAGTTCTGTTTTAATAACTCTATATTTTTTCCATTCGGTTTTTGTCCAAATTAGATAAATATTATCGCCTTCTTTTATTTTTAAATAAATTAATTCTGGGATGCCTGTTGCGTCATTGCGTTCATATGTCCAGTCTAAAATATTATTAGGAGTATATAAAGACAGATATGGTCTTGCTTTAATATCATCTTTAGTATATTCACCTGAAGGATAGTCAATAAGTATTCCGACAGTTCCGTAAGCACCTGATAGTTTCTGCGCTTCATTAATAAAAGAATCAAAATTTGTCCCATATAAATCAACATTAGAATTAAATGCTTTCCATTTTTCGTTTTCCATAATCTCAGAAGCAATTTCTCTAATAGCTGTCTTCTCTGTTACAAAATAATTATATATTGTAACTATATTTTTACAATATGGAAAATTAAAAGCTTCTGCTAATCTGTTTGTATAATTATCAGCGGTTTCACTGGGATGTTTAAATAAGACACCATTAATAAACGGTCTGCCTGCCTTAAAAGCTAATCCAAAAAATAACCATTCTGAAATAAATTTATCATAAATAGTATTTGTTGTTTTTAATTCATGAATTTCCATTTTTATCTCCTGTTATTTAAAAAATATTTTACCTTTTCTATCCATTCTTCTTGGTTTATAAACCCATTTAAGATATTGTGTCATAGAATCAACTCTATTATCCAGGGCTCCATAAGGAAACTGCGCAATTTCTGTTTCAAAATCAGTTAACCATGGTGCTCTTTCAGGAGTATAAACTCTGCCTGACGCAATATAATCAGAGACTTGGTCTGCCCTGATAAGTTTAGATGCATCAGGAAGCATAGCAATTATAGGGATATCTGTTTCCTGTCTTAATACTTGAATTAAAGATTGTCCACTAGCTGCATCTTCTATTAATATTGGCACGGGGCCCATGTTCCATTTTTTGTATTTTTTACGATAAGCAATGACCCATTTTTTTAATTGTGGAAATTCTAATCGTTCATTTGCGACTTCGAGTAAATATTGTCGTTGTTTACTATAGCCCCATACAGTAAGCGCTGAAGGGTCATTTATTTCATTTGCTTTGTATGCTGTATCTAAACTTAAAACAATTTTAGTAAACCATTTAAATTTTTCAGGCAATGGTTTATTTGCAGTTACAAGGTCTTCAATATATTTTAAATAATGAAGATCATACCTGTTAAACCAATTTAATTTAAGAATCCCACCTTCTTTTGGCAATGGTCTTTGCTGATATAAAGAATTCCAGTCATCGGTTGGAATTGATTTTTTAATAACTGACAATCTTTTTATTGACTGCTTTGCAGGCCAGAGAGGCTCACCTATTTTGCGTTTCAAAGAATCTGCTTCTTCTGCTATAGCAGGCAAATTAATTACATGCCAGTTTTCATGTGCAAGATTATTAAGTAAGAACGCTGCAATATCATCATATGCCCACCTGGTCATAATCAATAATATCCTGCCTTCTATTCCATTTTCATCAATCATCAATCGAGAATTTGCTGTAGATGTAAACCAGTCTTCTCTCTTTCGTCTATTCACTTTGGACAAAGCATCTGCTCTGTCTTTGATAAGGTCATCGAGGATTAAACAGTTATGGACGAGTATTCCTTCTGCAAAATAATTATGAGTTTTTTCAATTTGGAGGTCATAAACTGTGTCCTTATCTTTGTATAACCTTGGAGCCATTGAAATAATATCGGTTTCAAATGAT
>JAUVLL010000301.1 GCA_030600745.1 Spirochaetaceae bacterium
ACATGGGGTTCTACATGGGGTTCTACTTGCGGGGTTACTTGGTCGGTTACTTGGTCAGTTACATGGGGGGTAACCTTTGAATCCAAAGGAACAACAACCTTGAATATACTCCCTTCCTCAAAAACAGGAGCAGACGAACCAGGAGAATAGAGCTTATGGAAGCGGTTAACATTGACAACACCGCTTCCCAGCTCATCTACCCAACCCAATTGAACAAAAAATTTCATTAGAGTTGGATTCTTTGAGAAAGGTGTAAAACTATCCGGATCAATAAACCCCTTATTATGGGGATTATTACCATTAGTCGATTCAACTCTGTCGCCATAGATAATCAATCTAGCCGGTTCTGCGCTCATATATTCACGGTGGACAAGGGTATTTGCAATAATCTCACGAAAAAGATTCTCTCTTAAACTTATTCTATGATCCCCATCAAGATAGAAAGGGTCAGGCAGATGTTTTGCAATAAAAGCCATCAGCTGATCATAGGAATCAATTAAATTGGTATCAATATAAGCTCTGTCATCGTAACGGTAAATATCTTTCTTCCGAAGGAGAGCATCGGTTTTATAGTGGGGAAGGATACTTTTTATAACCTCATCCCTGCCAAAGAGAAGAACAGCACCAAGGGTGTACCCCTCTACACTATTCTGGCGATCTTTCCGGTAGAATCCGGCACGAACCAAAAGCTGCTCATTGGAAAGTTCAATCCATGGATGACCAGGATATGTACCACGAATTAAATTCCTGCTTCTATCAAATAATCCCGGATTAAAATCTTCCATAGTTACATAGGGATAAACTCTGTTTTCCGTATAGTAGGAATTTTTACGATTGACCATACGAGCAATTGAATCTGCCTGGGTTAAAATAAAATCACCATCGCTGCTGCGGTCGTAATAATTTCCTTTTGTTTTGTGCAGAGAAGAACTTTCGGGAACCTGTATACGGATAATCTTCTTCCCTTCCAGCTCATAAACTTCAGGAAACAGGATAAAGGGAGGATCCAGCTTGGTTGGATTATTGGAAAGGGCAATAAGTTCGTCCTTTAGCTGATCTACTTTGCCGGATGTAATACCTGTAATTGTTCCATTGTCATCAACACCAAGATAGATTATTCCGCCATCACGATTAAGAAAAGCACAAACCGTTTCAAACAGCGATTTAGGAAGAGTAGTTTGAGCTTTCTTAAACTCCTGATGGATCGATTCCCCTTCAGATATCTGCCGGAGAAGCCGTTCGGTTTTAGTCACTCATGCCCCCGAATCCTAATGCTTCTTTCACAGGATTCAGGGAAGCATCGGCCTCATCATTAGCCCCCAGTTCTCGCATAAGCTCATCCATCTCACGTAGAGCTTCTGCAAGTTCACCCATGGCTTCACCTGCAAGAACCTCCGGAGAGGGCAGATCGGCAGCATCAATAGAATCTTTATCCTTCAGCCAGGTGATATCCAGGGAGTTCCCCTTTTCGGTACAGATATAATCCCTGTCAAAAACTCTCCAACGACTGTTTTCGATAATTTCTTTGTTTCCTTCTTCTGTAAAACTCCACTCTCCCTCTTTTCTTCCAGACTGGTCATATGGATCATCACCAAATACAATTTCAAAAGGGTGAAGATGTTTTCCGGAAAAGGGAGTTCGTTTTCCAAAGCTCGGCATATTGGTTCTAAGATCATAAACCCAAACATTTTGAGTACAGTTTTCTTCCTGTCGGGGCTTTTCTTCATCTCCCTTAGTAAAGAAAAGAACATTTGTCTTTACACCAGCTGCATAAAATATTCCTGTGGGAAGCCTTAGAATGGTATGAAGATTACACTTGTTCATTAAATCTATACGGATATCTGTACCAACACCAGCTTCAAAAAGAACATTATCGGGAAGTACAACTGCTGCCCTTCCACCAGGTTTGAGGTTTCGATAGATATGCTGAAGAAATGCAAGCTGTTTATTACTGGTTGTGTAGGTAAGATCATCCCGGGTAGGACCGCCGCCTCCTTTTGCTGTTCCAAAAGGAGGATTTGTAAGAATAATATCCGAGGGTTTTAGAGATTTTCCTGCTTCACCCAGAGTATTCCCAAGATGAACAACACCCTGATCATCACCCTCCATTCCATGGAGGAGGCAATTCATAAGAGCCAGTCGACGGGTACCAGGCACAAGCTCCATACCGACAAAAGCACTATTCCTCTGGAATTTCTGCTGTTTTAATGTCAGCTTGTAAAGATTATCTGTCTCATCTTTAATTGCCCTGTCTGAGGCTATTAAAAATCCCGCAGTTCCTGCAGCAGGATCCTGAATTGTTTCGCCTACTTTCGGTTTTATACAGCTTATAATGGAATCAATAAGGGGACGGGGAGTAAAATACTGCCCTGCACCGGACTTTGTTTCATTTGCATTTTTTTCAAGGAGACCTTCATATAGATCTCCCAGACCATCTTCCTGAATATTGAACCAATCGATACCATCAATCGACTTGACCAGCTGCTCCAGGTGACGGGGCTCACGTAATCTTGTCTGTGCATCTACATAAATTGCAGAAATAAGTTTATCGTTAGATTTAGAGAGATCCAGTAATATCTGTTTGTAATCGTCCAGAAGAATAATTCCGGACTTAGTATTAAGGTCATTCCACCTATGCCCATCGGGCAGTTTATGTTTTTCTAAAACACCGGCTTTTGTATTTTCATGCTCCATTTTAATAAATAGAAGTAGAACAAGCTCTGTTACATAATCGGAATAATTAATCCCATCATCACGAAGAACATCACAAAGATTCCAGAGTTTTTGTACTATATCAATATTTGCCATTATTATTCCTTATCCTGAAAGGGTTTCTTCCCATAGAGACTCGGAGAAAATCTCGATGACTTCGTCCAGGTTTTTTCCAAGAATTCTATCAACACGATTCACGCCACCATCAGTCTCAAACACTTGATTCATAAAATCCCTATCGACAATTATTTCATGATTTAATTGTTTCGCAATTCGTTTAAGCCATTTTCTCTGTACGGTAGTCCACGAATGAAGATTATAGATTCTATCCATAGCTATTTCTACCCGTTGTTCAAAAGGAATTAGATGTTCTCCAATGGCTGCCCGGCGTATGAAACCTATAATAGACGCTGCAATCTCTTTATTGGTTGTACTTCGCCATGCCGCCTTTAAGCTGGTTTCAGAATAGCCTTTTTCATCAAGAAGAAGCCGTATCTCCTTAAGCTGACTTCGTGTCAAATCCCTGGGACGATTTACTACAATCGATAAAGCTGCAGACTCATTCAGCTGGTTATGGATAAAGTCATCAAAACTTTCCAGATAATCTTCTGGTTTCTGATTATTACCATAATTCTGATGTCGGGATAAGAGCTCATCCTCATGAGTAGATATTATTGGATTAGAATAGGAGCCGGTAAGCTTTCTTACTGCTTCCAGCTGGTTTATAAGCTGAGTCTTGTTCTGGATAAATTCATAAGCTTTTTTAGGGCCCATTTCCCGTAAATTGTTATGAAGTTTCCCGGGAGATACATCCCAGAGTTCAGCAAGCTCATCAAGTTTCTTCTTAAGAACAGGATTACTATCAGACCTGTTTTCTGCCTTTCTAAGAACCCTCATAACCCGCTGAGAAACTATATCCAATACATCATCAGCATGATTCGTTTTAGGTAAAGTTCCAGGGGCTGAATAACTTTCTTCCATACCAAGTTCTTCAATAAGCTGTTCCAGGGCTATTGTGGGATCCTTTACCAGGGGTTTCATATTTGAAACGTCTTCAAGAGCGTTGTATATACCCACAGGATCATAGATGTGAAAAACAGTTTTCCCAATCTCATCACAACGTCTGGTTGCTCTACCAATCATCTGCTCGTAAAGTATACGGGATCGTACCCGTCGCATAAATACCAGGTTGCAAATTCGGGGGACATCAATACCCGTTGTAAGCAAATCCACTGTAATAGCAATAG
>JAUVLL010000242.1 GCA_030600745.1 Spirochaetaceae bacterium
GGGGTCCCTGATGAAATAATAACAGAAACTATGCTGCGGGAAGTTTTTTCAATAGATACAAAGGTTATATGGGACGAAGATAATGACTGTCCCTATTTTATACCCCTGGGGGGTATTCATAATGCCTAATAATTCAATCCTGACCCTTGACCGTCTGGATAAAACCTATCCCGGAGGTATTCATGCCGTGAAGAATCTCTCTTTCAAACTGAAAGACGGCAGTATCTGTGCCCTTTTGGGACCCAACGGAGCAGGGAAATCAACTGCAATCGGAATGATCTGCGGCTTATGCAGACCCAGTGAGGGCAGCCTCTACTTCAGAGGAGAAAAAATCGTCCCTGGTTCAACGGAGTACCGTTCGAAAATTGGAGTCGTTTCCCAGCATCTTAATCTGGAGCTGGATCTGAGTGCCTGGCAAAACCTGAAGATCCATGCCCTTCTGTACGGAATGGGAAAACAGGAGAGGGAGAAGAGAATCGAACGCCTGCTTATCGATGCTGACCTTATTCAAAGGAAGAATGACCAGGTCCGCTCCTTTTCCGGAGGAATGAAAAGAAAACTACAGATTATTCGTGCACTCCTTCATGGGCCTGAACTTATTATCCTGGATGAACCGACTGTAGGGCTGGATCCTGCTGCCAGGGAGGGTATTTGGGATATTATTTATGCTTTGAACCGGGATGGAAAAACTATCCTGTTTTCAACACACTACATGGAAGAGGCTCAGCGGTATTCACAGCGAGTGGCAATTATCCATCAGGGCCGTATTATCAGGGACAATACCTCAGCTGCTTTGATTAAGGAGCTGGGTTCATGGTGTCTGATTGATTATTCAGATGGGATCAAACAGACTACTTTTTTCCAGGACCGCAAAACTGCTGTTACAAGCGGAGCCAGGGGAAGTTCCCGGCTTGTTATCCGGGAAACAACCCTGGAGGATCTCTTTATCCATTTAACCGGCAGTGAGCTGGACCGGAAGGAGAATGGTAAATGAAAGCACTCTGGGCAATTTATCTGCGCGGCCTGATTATCCTGAAAAACAGAATAGGAAAAACACTGGTTTCGTTTTTTCTTTCTCCTGTTTTGTACGCCCTGGCGTTTGGCTGGGGAGTTGGACGTAATCTTGATGTTGAGGGGGTTCCATATCTAACCTTTATGCTTCCGGGTTTAATAGCCCTTTCGGGAATGAACCAGAGTTTCAGTATCGCTACCGAGATCAATATCTCCCGGTTTCTCAGCCACTTTTTTGAGGAGTACCTGCTCTCTCCTGCCCGGGATTATATTGTAGTACTGGGAAATATCCTGTACGGGGTTACCAAAGGGTTAGGAAGTTTCGGGGCAGTTATTATAATCGGTTTCTGTTTTGGAGTGGTTCCCGGGAGCGGTTTTATAATTATTATCCCTGTTTTACTGAACTCCATTATGTTCAGTTCGCTAGGGGTACTAATCGCCCTGACTGTCAAAAACCACAGGGACATGAGCTCTTTCACCTCTTTTATTATTACTCCCATGTCATTTATCGCCGGGACTTTCTTTTCTCTCGAAGGACTTCCCCGAATTTTTCATATTCTGTCCGAAGTGATTCCCCTGACACATTCTTCTCTTACAATACGGGCTTTATTTCTTGGACGGCCCATTGCAGTGTATCACTATCTGATAATGGCCGCTTATACACTGTTGTTCTTTTTCCTGGCTGTGCGGCAGGTGCGAAAAGCGGTTACCTGATAAAATAATGGAGGGGAAAAATTATGATAAAGAAAGGATTACTAATTGTCAGTTTTGGAACATCCTATAGAGATACTGAGCTAAAATGTATAGCTCCCATTGAGGATGCTGCAAAAAAAGTCTTTAAAGATTTTGAGGTTGGAAGAGCTTTCACTTCAAAAATGATTATTAAAAAACTTGCCAAAGAGGGGAAAATTATTCCAACACCGGAAGAAGCTGTTAAAAAAATGGCGGATGATGGTTTTACACATCTAATAGTACAACCACTCCATTTTATGAAGGGGCATGAATATCAAAAAAAGATTATAGAACCTCTTCTCATCTACAAAGATAGTTTTGAAGGTTTTGCAATAGGAGATCCTCTTTTATCCAGTGATAGTGATTTTGACCAGGTTGCCGATGTTATTGGAGATCTTTCCGGATCGGTGAATGGAGAACCACTCCTTCTAATGGGGCATGGAACGGACCATCCATCCGACTCGGTTTATTTCACCCTGCAAAAGAAACTTTATGACGCACAGATAGATGCAAAAATAGCCACAGTAGAGGGAAGTATCACATTAACCAAAATTCTCCCCGATCTTCTAAAAAATGGGCCTCAAGCTGTTCACTTATTTCCTCTAATGCTTGTTGCCGGAGACCATGCCCGTAATGATATGGCGGGAGATGATGATAGCTGGAAGACAGTTCTCCAGTCGGAAGGGATAGAAGCGATTCCTCACCTTCAAGGGATGGGGGAACTTATGAAAATCAGACAGATTTTTTTGAGACATATAAGGGCCTGTAAAAAAGAACTTTTTCCATAGATGTATCGCAAAATGAAAGAAGGAGGAGCTGTGCCGAAATTTTATGTAGTCGGAATGGGACCTGGAGCGAAGGAATATATTCTACCGGCAGCACTGAAGGCTATTGAATATTCTAAGGTCCTGTTTGGGTCAGAAAAACTAATTTTCCCTTTTACAGGTTCGGAAAGTTCCAGGGAGGGAGTTCCTTTTACCGGTTCCCTTGATAAGTTCCTGGACAAACTCGATATTCATAGACAAAAACAAAGAGCAGCGGTACTTGTTTCCGGTGATCCGGGATTTTACAGCCTGCTGGGGGCATTAAAAAGAAGGTTTTCTCCAAACGAATATGAGGTAATACCAGGTCTGGCGGCATATCAGTTGGCCTGTGCCCGAATTGGACTGACATGGCAGGAGTACCAGCTGACCAGTGTCCATGGCCGTCCGCTGGAAGAACTGGACAAACTGGCAAATACTGATCAGGGAGTAATTATACTAACCGATCGCCGGAATCATCCGGCCCGGGTCAGTCAATATCTGAAAAATTTGGGTTGGAAGGACCGGACCGTCTGGGTTTGTGAGAATATTTCCTATCCGGAAGAGAAAATAGAAAAATATGGTCTGGGAGAAATTCCCCGCCAAAAGGAATATAAGCTATGTCTGATGATAATAAGCCCCGCCTGTGGGGAATAGGAACAGGTCCGGGAGAACCGGAACTACTGACACTGAAAGCCCATCGATTGATAATGGAGGCAGACATTGTTTTCGCACCGAAAGCCCGGGTAAAAGGAGATTCTCTTGCCCTGGACATTGTGAAAGGGGCAGACCTCAAGGATATCCCCTACAGGGAAATAGAGTTCCCGATGATTACTGATAAACAGACATTGAGATATAAATGGGACGCTGCAGCACAGTATGTAATTGATCAGTTAGGTGAAAATAAAACAGGAGTTTTTATAACCCTGGGGGACCCTGGAATCTACAGTACATGGACATACCTTCAGCAGGCCCTTGACAGAAAGGAATCGAACTTAAAAACAGGGACCGTGCCGGGTATCTCTACCATGAATGCGGCAGCAGCAGCTCTTGGACAGCCCCTTCTTACAGGAAATGAAAAACTTGCTCTGCTCCCCCTCCCTGGGGATTTGTATGAATTGAAAACATATATACAACTCTTTGATACCCTTGTAATTTATAAAGTCGCAAGCCGTCTGGAGGAGTTAACGGTCCTGCTGAAACAGTGGGGGCTGGCAGAACAGGCTGCTTTAATCCATCGTGTCGGCCTCCGGGAGGAGAAAATTTTTCCGATCCTGACCGGACTGCAGCAGAAAAGTGATGGATATCTCTCCACTGTTATCATCCGCTGCAGAAAATCATCCAAACAGGGGGTAAGTATATGATTGTTGCATTTATCGGCGCCGGCCCCGGGGACCCGGAACTTATTACTATAAAAGGGCTAAACAGTATTAAAAAAGCTGATATTGTTATCTATGCAGGTTCCCTTGTTAACCCTGAAATACTGCAATATGCATCTTCGGATATTCCTGTGTATAATTCTGCAGGGATGGACTATAAAGAGGTTTGCAGAATATATGCAGAAAATAGAGAAAAAGAGGGAATTATTGCCCGTATACATACTGGAGACCCCTCAGTGTACGGAGCCATCCAGGAACAAATAGATTTCTGCCGAAAAGAAAATATTCCCTGGGAAGTGATTCCTGGAGTAAGCTCCTTTCAGGCAGCTGCAGCTGCTCTGGGACAGGAATTGACCCTGCCGGGAGTATCCCAGACTGTAGTACTAAGCAGAATCAGTGGACGAACAGCTGTTCCCGAAAAGGAATCCCTGGAAAAACTGGCCGGGACCCGGTCCAGCCTGATTTTATTTCTATCAATCAGTCAAATTGAAAAAATTTGCACTGTCCTGTCCCCGATTTATGGTAAAAATACTGTCTGTGCTGTTGTTTACCGGGCAAGCTGGCCGGATGAACAGATTATCATGGGAACTCTGGAGGATATGGCTGTCAGGGTGGAAGAAGCTGGAATTACCAAACAGGCCCTTATAATGATAGGAGAGGTCTTCAGAGCACAGAAAGAACCCTTTTTTTATGAGTTTTCCAAACTATATGATCCTGAATTTTCTCACGGCTGGCGCAAAGTGAGTAGGAAATCATGAAATACGCAGTAATTGCAGTTACGGATTCTGCCAAAATCACAGCAGAATATATTTCAAAAGGTATTCCAGATTGCCACCTTTATTTTCAGGAAGAAAAGGGATGGCTTAAATCCAATTCAGGCCGTTTGTTTCGTGAATATAAAGGGCTGATATTTATTATGGCAACAGGCATAGTTGTAAGGATGATTGCTCCATATGTAGAATCAAAATACAGTGATCCTGCAGTTGTAGTTGTGGATGATGCATGCCGCTACTCGATCAGTCTGTTATCCGGGCATGAAGGGGGTGCCAATGATCTAAGTGCAAGGGTAGCTACCCTGCTTAATGCTCAGGCCGTTATTACTACTGCCAGTGATACCAATCGGAATATCATTATTGGTGTGGGCTGTCGAAGGAATACCCCTGCAAACGAAATAAGAACCGCTGTAAAATCATGTCTGAAAGAAAGCAGGTTAAGCTGGGATCGTATCAGGGCTGCTGCAAGCATTGATCTTAAGAACGATGAACCCGGATTACTGGAAGTATTTTACAATGAAGGGATACCTGTTGAGTTCTTCAGTACCAGCGAAATAAATAATTTCGACGGCCCATATTCTGTCAGTAATACTGCTATTAAAAATCTGGGGGTCAAAGCTGTAGCAGAACCCTGTGCCCT